>NZ_JBXKJL010000272.1:0-11832 GCF_056994735.1 Geomonas sp. | reverse complement strand
TTGTGGCTTTTTCTCATCATGGTCATCGTGATGTGCGGGGACAGCGCCGCTTACTATGTCGGCTCCTCGTTCGGAAAGACGAAGATCTACCCTTCGGTGAGCCCGAAGAAGAGCGTCGAGGGGTCGGTCGGGGGGCTGGTGGGAAGCATCATCGGAGCCATTGTCTTCAAGCTCCTCTTCTTTAACGGCCTATCCATCCTCGACTGCCTTGCCACCGCCCTGCTTTTGGGAGTGCTCGGGCAGTTGGGGGACCTATTCGAATCCCTGATCAAGAGGAGCTGCGGGGTCAAGGACTCCGGCACCATCTTCCCGGGGCACGGTGGAATCCTCGATCGGCTGGACAGCATCCTCTTCGCCGCCCCGGCCGCCTTTTATTATGCCTACTTCGTCTTCCGGTGAGGGCCAGGCACCGGTTCCGTGTGCTGAGGGAAAGATCTTGGCCTTCTGATGTTTTCATTACCGTCCGCGTTCGGTTGGAGAGGTTTCCAATAGGAGCCAGCCGGCCCCTTGACACAGCACGCGGAACGGCTTTTTTAGCGAGGGATAAATGAAAAAGCTGACCATTCTCGGCTCGACCGGCTCCATCGGGGTAAGCACCCTGGACGTTGTCGCGGCCCAGCCCGATATGTTCAAGGTCGTGGCGCTGACCGCGGGGAATAACCTGGAGCTCCTGAAACGCCAGATCGAAGCCTTCAACCCCGAGCTCGTCTCGGTGCTGACGCCGGATAAGGCGAAAAAGCTCAGTCATATGCTGACCGGGAAGAAGCCGCAGATCATGCATGGCGTGGAAGGGATGATCGCCGCAGCCACCGCTTCCGAGACCACCATGGTCGTGGCGGCCATCGTCGGCGCCGCCGGCCTCGTCCCGACCACGGCAGCCATCATGGCGGGCAAGGACGTGGCGCTCGCCAACAAGGAGACCCTAGTCACAGCCGGGCACCTGGTGATGGAGATGGTGCGGAAGCAGGGGGTGAAACTCTACCCGGTGGACAGCGAGCACTGCGCGGTCTTCCAGTCCATGGCCGGACACCGCAACGAGGACATCGCCAGGGTCATCCTCACCGCCTCCGGCGGGCCCTTCCTGAACTGGGGAAAGGAGCGGCTGATGACCGCGACGGTTGCCGATGCCCTCAACCACCCCAACTGGAGCATGGGGAGAAAGATCACGGTCGACTCCGCCACCATGATGAACAAGGGGCTGGAGGTGATCGAGGCCCGCTGGCTTTTCGACATCCCGGTGCAGCGGATCGGCGTCAACATCCACCCGCAGAGCATCATCCACTCCATGGTGGAGTACATCGACGGCTCCGTGATCGCGCAGTTAGGAGTGCCGGACATGAAGGGGCCCATAGCCTACGCGCTGACCTATCCCGCCCGAATTCCGTCCGGGGTGAAGCCCCTGGACCTCACGGCCCTTTCCGGGCTGACCTTCTTCAACCCCGATACCGACCGCTTCCCCGCCTTGAAGCTCGCCTATCGCGCGGCTGACGCAGGCGAGAGCATGCCCGCCGTCATGAACGCCGCTAACGAGGTCGCAGTCGAGGCCTTCCTGGAAGGGAAGATCAGCTTCATGGCCATAGCCCAGTCGATCGAGAAGGTCATGGACCTCCATGCTCCCCATTCCCTTTCCTCGATCGAGGAAGTGCTGGAAGCTGACCGGTGGGGGAGGATGAAGGCGAGGGAGATCCTCGGAGCCCGGCAGTAGCCGCAGTAGCCCCGGTCGAGGGCGGGCTTTTCCGGAATTGGTGTTGAAAGTGTTCGGGATAGGGTGCACATTAACAAATGGAGGCCGCGTTTTCGCGGCGCCGGCGGCAACTGCCGCCATTGCCCTCAACGCCGGGAGTCCCGGCTCAAAGCCGTCCTCCCAGGCATAGGGAAATGAGGGAAGATCTATGAGCATTCTGTTCGCAATCATCGCCCTGGGGGCGCTGATCTTCATCCACGAGCTCGGGCACTTCATCTTTGCCAAGACCTTCGGAGTGGGGGTGGAGAAGTTTTCCCTCGGCTTCGGCCCCAAGATCATCGGTAAGAAGGTCGGGGAGACCGAGTACCTTCTTTCCGCCTTTCCCCTTGGGGGGTACGTCAAGATGATCGGCGAGGGAGAGGATGCTGAACTTGCCGAAGAGGACAAGCACCGTTCTTTCGCCGAGAAGCCGCCTCTGCAGAGGATGGTGATCGTGGCGGCGGGTCCGGTATTCAACCTCCTGTCGGCCTACTTCATTTTCATCCTGATCTTCATCATGGGGGTCCCGGCGATGACCACCAAGGTCGGTGAAGTCCAGCCGGATAAGCCCGCCGCTAAGGCCGGGATCAAGGCGGGAGACCTCATCACCTCGGTGAACGGGAAATCCGTGACCCGCTGGGACGAGTTCGCCAAGATCATTGCCGAAGGAAAGATCGCGCCGCTGGACGTGACCGTGCAGCGCGGGCAGGCGCCCTTGAGGTTCAGGATGGTGCCGGAGAGCCGGACCTCGAAGAACATCCTCGGCGACACCGTGACCCAGCCGGTAATCGGCGTGGTGGCGTCGGGTGACACGGTGATAGATCGCTTCCCTCCCGGCGAGGCGATCTCCAGGGGGAGCGCCCAGTGCTGGAACGTCATCAAGATGACGGTGCTCTCCATGGTCAGGCTGGTGCAGCGCGCCATTCCGCTGGACACCATCGGCGGTCCCATCATGATCGTGAAGATGGCAGGGCAGCAGGCGGCGGCCGGGAGCGTGAACTTCCTGGCCTTCCTGGCACTCCTGTCCATCAACCTCGGGGTGCTGAACCTCCTCCCCGTGCCGATCCTGGACGGGGGGCACCTGGCCTTCTTCCTGGTCGAACTGGTGACCGGAAAGCCGGTCAGCAAGAGGTCGCGGGAGATCGCGCAGCAGATCGGCCTGGTGCTCCTGATCAGCCTGATGATGCTGGCCTTCTACAACGACATCGCGCGGATGTTCACCGGGGCCAAGATGTAACCCCTTGACTCCCCTTTGTTTATCGTCTGCTCCGATTCCCCCCTCCGAGCCTTCCCCCATTAGGGGGGAGGCCCTGTCGGACTAATCCTGATGAGAAGTGAACCTCGATTGAAGATACTTACCCTCGATACCTCAAGTAACTGCTCCTCGGTAGCATTAAGCGACGGCACCACCCTCCTCGGCGAATCGATCCTGGGAGAGGACCGCTGCAATTCCGGAAGGTTGATGGAGTCCATCTCGAGCCTTCTCGGCGCCGCGCGCCTGACCCCTGAAGGGCTCGACGCCTTTGCCGTCTCCATAGGCCCCGGCTCCTTCACCGGCGTCCGGGTCGGCATCGCAACCGTCAAGGGCCTTGCCATCGCCACGGGGAAACCGGTGGTCGGCTTCTCCTCGCTCGCCATGCTGGCCATGAACCTCCCCTTCTGCTCGGCCCAGGTCGCGCCCATGTTCGACGCCCGCAAGAGCGAGGTCTATGCCGGGCTCTATCGCTGCGGAGAGCTTCCCGAGGCGTTGGCCCCCGACGCCGTCCTTCCTCCGGCCGATTTCCTGGCCATGATCGACCAGCCGACCCTTTTTCTTGGCGAGGGCGCAGTTCGCTACCGCGAGCTGATCGGGTCGACCCTGAAGGATCTTGCCATCTTCCCCCCCTGGAACGCTCACCTGCCGCGTGCCTCCGCGGGGGGCGTCATCGCCCTCGATGCCGCTCTTAGAGGGAACTTCACCCCCCTTCCCCTGCTGAATCCATCCTATCTCCGCGCCTCCGAGGCCGAAATGGCCAAAAGGCGGCGGGAAGCAGTTTAAACAGAAGAGTGCCCTTCGACAGGCTCAGGGCAGGCTCTTCGACAGGCTCAGGGCAGGCTCTTCGACAGGCTCAGGGCGAATGGTTTTTGAACGGATCAGGCACTTTCTTCGACCGGGGCAAGTCTAATAGCTGGATCTTCGACTTCCCTTAACACCGTTCTAGTGTTGACAGTTTACTTTTAATGTATTATTTTGATCGTTCATCCATTTCCGGATAAGTTCTCTTAACTACATAGTTTTTTACCCAGATCAACTGCCGGTTTCCCGATCCTGAACGGATGTGGCCGGCGTAAGGGGAAGTATATATGCGCAGCGACACTATTACTCAAGGCCTGGAACGCACGCCGCACCGCGCCCTCCTGAAAGGGACGGGACTGCCGCAAAGCGAGATGGGGAAACCCTTCATCGGCATCGCCACCAGCTTTACCGACCTCATCCCCGGCCATGTCGGCATGAGGGACCTCGAGCGCTTCATCGAGAAGGGCGTCCACACCGGCGGCGGATACGCCTTCTTCTTCGGCATCCCCGGGGTTTGCGACGGCATATCCATGGGCCACAAGGGGATGCACTACTCGCTGCCGACCCGCGAGCTGATCGCGGACATGGTCGAATCTGTGGCCGAGGCGCACCGCCTCGACGGCCTGGTGCTCCTCACCAACTGCGACAAGATCACCCCGGGCATGCTGATGGCTGCTGCCCGTCTCGACATCCCCTGCATCGTCGTGACCGCCGGCCCCATGCTGAGCGGGCGTGGCGACGCAGGGAGGCGCTACTCCTTCGTGACCGACACCTTCGAGGCCATGGCCCGTTACAAGGCCGGCGTGATCGATGACCAGGAACTGGCACGCTGCGAGGAAAACGCCTGCCCCGGGATGGGATCGTGCCAGGGCCTCTTCACCGCCAACACCATGGCCATCCTCACCGAGACCCTGGGCATGAGCCTTCCGCGCTGCGGCACCGCGCCGGCTGTCTCCGCACTGAAGCGACGCATCGCCTTTGCCTCCGGCGAAAAGATCGTGGACCTGGTGCACAAGAACGTGACTCCGAGATCGATCCTCACCCGCGAGGCCTTCGAGAACGCCATTCGCGTCGACCTGGCGCTGGGCGGTTCGTCCAACACCGTCCTCCATCTCCTGGCCATCGCCAACGAGGCCGGGGTCGAGCTCCCGCTGGAAACCTTCGACATCCTGGCCAAAGAGACGCCGCAGCTCGCCTCCATGAACCCCGCTGGCGAATACTTCATGGAAGACCTCGACGTCGCCGGCGGTGTCGCCGGAGTTCTCAAGCAACTGGGCGACAAGATCCACGACTGCCCGACCCTGATGGGCCTGAGCACCAGGGAGATTGCCGCAAGCCTCGCCGGAGTCGACGAGCAGGTGATCCATCCGCTGTCGTCGCCGGTTAAGAAGGAGGGGGGCATCGCGGTCCTCTTCGGCAACATCGCCCCCAAGGGCGCGGTGGTCAAGCAGTCCGGTGTCTCCGACAAGATGATGAATTTCACCGGTACCGCACGCTGCTTCGATTCGGAAGACAGGGCGATGGCCGCGATGATGGGCGGTGTGGTCAAGGCCGGCGACGTGGTGGTCATCCGTTACGAAGGACCCAAGGGCGGACCCGGCATGAGGGAGATGCTGGCCCCGACCGCGGCGCTCATGGGGCTTGGCCTCGGCGATTGCGTGGCTCTCATCACCGACGGCCGCTTCTCCGGCGGCACCCGCGGCCCCTGCATCGGCCACATCTCGCCGGAGGCTGCGGTGGGCGGTCCTATCGCCCTCATCGAGGACGGCGACACCATCGAACTGGATATCCCCAACCGCTCGCTGAAGGTGATGGTGAGCGACGAGGTACTGGCCGAGCGGCGCAGCCGCTGGGCCGCTCCCGAGCCGAAGATCAAGAAGGGCTGGCTCGCCCGCTATGCGAAGGTGGTCACCTCGGCCCACACCGGGGCCATTACCACCGCTGAATAAAACCTGACCCCCTTTACCGAGGGGCAGAGGCATGCCCGCCTTTACCGAGGTGGCGTGGGCCTCAGGGACGAAGTCATTACTAGTGATTCCGTGCTTACAGAGCGTGGGATCGATCAATAGCAGGCAGGAGACTGCCGCTGCATGGGGGTTAAAACGTATGAAGATGAATGGTGCGCGCATTGTATTGGAGTGTCTGAAACGGGAGGGGGTCGACACCATCTTCGGGTATCCCGGAGGTACCGTCATCAACCTCTACGACGAACTCTTCTCGTTCAAGGAGATCAGGCACATTCTGCCACGTCACGAGCAGGCGGGGGTCCACGCAGCCGACGGCTACGCCAGGGCGACCGGCAAGGTCGGCGTCGCGCTGGCCACCTCGGGGCCGGGGGCTACCAACACCATCACCGGCATCGCCACCGCTTACATGGACTCCATCCCCATGGTGATCCTTACCGGCCAGGTGCCCACCGCCCTCATCGGCAATGACGCCTTCCAGGAGGCCGATATCATAGGGATCACCCGTCCCTGCACCAAGCACAACTTCCTGGTCAAGGACGTGAAGGACCTCGCGCTCATCATGAAGAAGGCCTTCTACATAGCCCGCACCGGAAGGCCTGGGCCGGTCCTGGTCGACATCCCCAAGGACGTGCAGATCGCCCAGACCGAGTTCGAGTACCCGGAAACCGTCGAGATCCGCGGCTACAAACCGACCGTGGAAGGGCACCCCAAGCAGGTGGAGAAGGCAGTCGACATGATGATGCAGGCCAAGAAGCCGGTCATCTACGTGGGGGGCGGCGTCATCCTCGGCAACGCCGCCGAAGAGCTGACGACCCTGGCCAGGCGGCTCGGCATCCCTGTCACCACCACCCTGATGGCCCTTGGCGCCTTCCCCGAAGATGATCCGCAGTCCCTTGGGCTTCTCGGCATGCACGGCACCTATTACGCCAACATGGCCGTCTCCCATTGCGACGTCCTCATCGCCATCGCCGCGAGGTTCGACGACCGGGTCACCGGCAGGATCGCGGCCTTCGCCCCGCACGCCAAGATCATTCACATCGATGTGGACCCGACCTCGATCAAGAAGAACGTGCGCGTGGACCTCCCGATCGTGGGCGACGTCCGCGAGGTCCTGCTGAAAATGCTCAAGGTCACCAAGGCCAAGTCCCACGAAGCGGCGGCCTCGAAGGAGGCTCTTGCGCCCTGGATCGCCGAGATCGACGGCTGGAAGGAGAAGCATCCGGTCTCCTACCGCCAGTCCGGTTCCACCATCAAGCCGCAGTACGTGATCCAGCGGCTGCGCGCCCTCTCCCAGCCTGACGCCATCGTGGCCACCGACGTCGGGCAGCACCAGATGTGGACCGCCCAGTTCTTCGGTTTCACCAAGCCCCGCACCCTCCTCACCTCCGGTGGGCTCGGGACCATGGGCTACGGCCTCCCCGCCGCCATGGGCGCCCAGGCCGGCTGTCCTGACCGCCAGGTGATCTGCGTGGTCGGCGACGGCGGGTTCCAGATGAACATGCAGGAACTGGCCACCCTGGTGCAGAACAGGCTCAACGTGAAGATCTGCATCCTCAACAACAACTTCCTCGGCATGGTGCGCCAGTGGCAGGAACTCTTCTTCGACAAGCGCTACTCCTCGACCTGCCTCGAACTCCCCATCGACTTCATCAAGCTTGCCGAGGCCTTCGGCGCCACCGGTCTCAAGGCCACCAAGGTGGAGGAGGTGGACGAGGTCATCAAGAAGGCCTTCGCCACTGCGGGCCCGGTCCTGATGGAATTCAAGGTCGCCCGTGAGGAGAAGGTGCTTCCGATGGTCCCCGCCGGCGCCTCTCTCACCGAGATGGTGTTGGCCTCTTAAGACGGGGCAGATGACTGATGCTAGTGGAGTTATAAATGGAAACACGGAGGGATTCAATGAGACACACCATAGCAGTCCTGGTCGAGAACGAGTTCGGCGTCCTCTCCCGCGTGGTCGGGCTTTTTTCCGGACGCGGCTTCAATATAGATTCGCTCACCGTCGCACCTACCAACGATGAAGCCCTCTCCCGTATCACGGTGGTCACCCACGGCGACGAGCAGATCATCGAGCAGATAACCAAGCAGCTCAACAAGTTGATCGACGTGATCAAGGTCATCGACTTCGAGCCGGAGAGCGCGATCGAGCGTGAGATGGTGCTGGTCAAGGTCTCGGCCGAGGATCAAAGCCGCGCCGAGGTGCTGAGAATCGCCGACATCTTCCGGGCCAAGGTCATCGACGTCACTCCCAAGTCCTACACCCTGGAGGCCACCGGCACCCCCGCCAAGGTCAGCGCCATGGTCGAGCTGCTGCGCCCGCTGGGCCTGAAGGAGCTGGTCAGCACCGGTCCCGTAGTGATCGGCCGCGGTGCCAAGGGCTGGAAGGGGTAGGGGCTAAGACCTTCTTTTCATTGCACGAGGGGCCGTTTTCGGGCTATAATCCCGCTTTGGTGCGAGAGAGTATTCCGGATCCGGCCTCTTTTTCTGTGAGGCGTCCGTACCCCCCGTGCCAGTAACCGCTTTTCTTATCAACCCGCTAATGAGGTACTAGATGCGCAACACTCATACCCCGATTGCAGTCGAGGGGTACCCGTTCATACTCGGATTCATGGTCGTGACCGTTGTCATGGCCCTTCTTGGACACTACGTACACGCAGGCTTTCTCGCTCCCGCTTTCCTCTTTCTGCTCCTGGCCAATTTCACCGTTTTCTTCTTCAGGAACCCCGAGCGGAACACCCCGACCAATGAGAATGCCGTGATTGCCCCCGCCGACGGTGTGGTAATCTTTTCCGGCAAGGTGGTGGAGCCGCACACCTCGGTCGAGATGGAGAAGATCAGCATCTTCATGTCCGTCTTCAACGTGCACGTGAACCGCGCTCCCATCAGCGGCAAGGTGGTGGACAGTTTCTACACCAAGGGGAAGTTCTACGACGTGCGGGACGAGCGTGCCACCTTCGAGAACGAGCAGCAGGGGCTGGTGCTCGAGGTTGCCCCGGGTCTGAGGATGGTGGTGGTCCAGGTGGCGGGCCTCATCGCCCGGCGCATCGTCTGCTATGCCAAGGTCGGCGACCTCCTGACCAGGGGGCGCAGGTACGGCCTGATTCGCTTCGGTTCCCGGCTGGACATCTACCTTCCGCTGGGGACCAAGATCAACGTTGCCATGGGACAGAAGACCGTCGCAGGGGAAACGGTCCTGGGGATACTGTCGTGAATGAAGAGAGCACGAAGATAGAAAGGGAAGGGATGCGCAAGGGGATCTACATCCTCCCAAATCTCTTCACCGCAGGAAGCCTTTTCGCCGGCTTCTACTGCATGGTCTCGACCGTCAACGGAGACTACCGTACCGCCGCCCTCTGGATCCTGGCCTCGTCGATCTTCGACGGCCTGGACGGGAAGGTGGCCCGGCTTACCGGGACCTCCAGCAAGTTCGGCGTCGAGTTCGACTCGCTGGCCGACGTGGTCTCCTTCGGGGCTGCTCCCGGGCTCCTGATGTACTGCTGGGCCCTGAGGCCCTTCGGCAGGCTCGGCTGGCTCGCCGGCTTCCTCTTCCTGGTCTGCGCCGCGCTGAGGCTGGCCCGCTTCAACGTCCAGGTCGACACCGTGGAGAGCAAGCGTTTCGTCGGGCTTCCCACCCCGGCCGCAGCCAGCATGGTCTCGGCCACCGTTCTTTTCTTCCACCATTACGGCTGGCCCAGTTCCTACAACAAGCTCGCCATCATCATCCTGATCTACTTCCTGGCGCTCCTCATGGTCTCCAACGTCCGCTACTACTCGTTCAAGGACCCGAGCCTCATCAAGCGGCAGCCCTTCGCCTTCCTGGTGCTGGCGGTGCTCCTGTTGATCGTGATCGCGGCGGAACCGGTGGTCATGCTCTTCACCATCTTCATCTGCTACATCCTCTCCGGCCCGGTAGGGTTCATCATGACCTGGCCCCGCAGGCGCAGGCTCGAGAAGGCCATGCACAGGGGGCACGAGGACATGCGCAACGCCGGCAAACGGTAGCCGCAGGTTCTGGCTCCCGAGACAATCTTTTTGCCACGCTAAAATTATTGAAATGATACAGAAAAAGCCTTGACAGCAGTCGGGGCTTTTTCCTATTATCGCCCAATCGAGAAAAGGCATTGACAAGGAGTAGTAGCCTTATCTTCCTCTACAGAGAGCCGGTGGTTGGTGCAAACCGGTGTGGAAGCAGGTGAACTCGCCTTCGAGCCGCCGTGATGAAGGACCGTTCCGGTATCCAGCGGAAGCGGTTTTAGTTTCGGCCGTCGGCCCGCGTGAAGGGTGAAAGAGGTCCGCCGACAGGCGGATGAACGAGGGTGGTACCGCGGAAGCTTTCATGAGCCTTCGCCCCTTATTGGGGCGGAGGCTTTTTCTATTTCAGGGGCTTGCTACCGGCGCCGGACGCGGCTTTGGTGAGTGAGTTGCCGGTGCCGGACGCGGCTCCGGTGGCTTTTGCACCGATCTCTGGAATAATTGACTTCAAATGAGCTTTCAGGAAAGTGCAGGCTAACAATCACAGGGGGCGCAAGTGAACAATACCGAACCTAAGACCATCAAGATCTTCGACACCACTCTCAGAGACGGGGAGCAGTCTCCCGGCGCCAGCATGAACATCGAGGAGAAGATCCGCCTCGCCAAGCAGCTGCAGAAACTGAATGTGGACGTGATCGAGGCGGGCTTCCCGATCGCTTCCGAAGGGGATTTCGAAGCCGTCAAGAAGATAGCCCAGACCATAACCGGCCCCGAGATCGCCGGCCTCTGCCGCTCGGGTTTCAAGGATATCGACCGCGCCTGGGAGGCGCTGCAGTATGCCGGGGAGCGGGGGCGGATCCATACCTTCATAGCCACCTCGGACATCCACATGAAGTACAAGCTCCAGATGACCCCGTCCCAGGTGCTGGAGTCGGCAGTCAAAGGGGTGAAGAGGGCCCGCTCCTACACCGGCAACGTCGAGTTCTCCTGCGAGGACGCGGTCCGCACCGACAGGAAGTTCCTGGCCGAGGTCGTCGCCGCGGTCATCGACGCCGGCGCCAAGGTGGTCAACATCCCCGACACCGTCGGCTATACCATCCCCTTCGAGTACTTCGACATCATCAAGTACCTCAAGGACAACGTCAGCAACATTGAGCAGGCGACCATCTCGGTCCACTGCCACAACGACCTCGGGCTCTCGGTGGCCAACTCGATCGCGGCCATCCAGGCGGGCGCCGGGCAGGTCGAATGCACCATCAACGGCATCGGCGAGCGCGCCGGAAACTGCTCCCTCGAGGAGTTCGTCATGGCCCTCAGGACCCGCGGCGACATCCTCCCTTTCAAGACCAACGTGGTTACCGAGCAGCTGACCCCGGCCAGCCGTCTCTTGACCACCATCACCGGGATCGTGGTGCAGCAGAACAAGGCCATTGTCGGCGCCAACGCCTTCGCCCACGAGGCGGGGATCCACCAGCACGGCATGCTGATGGAGAAGTCGACCTACGAGATCATGACGCCTGAGTCGGTCGGGCTCAAGGCCAGCGCGCTGGTGCTCGGAAAGCACTCCGGCCGTCACGCCTTCAAGAAGAGGCTGGAGGAGCTCGGCTACGAGCTGGACGATGACAACCTCAACAAGGCCTTCAACCGCTTCAAGGCTCTGGCAGACCTGAAGAAGGAGGTTTACGACGAGGACCTCGACGCCATCGTGGCCGACGAGGTGATGAGGCTCAAGGAGAAGTACAAGCTCTCCCACATCACCGTGACCTGCGGTTCCTTCGCCGTGGCCACCGCCACCGTGCAGATGGAGATCGACGGAGTCCAGGTGCGTACCGCCGAGCTTGGCGACGGCCCGGTAGACGCCACCCTCAAGGCCATCAAGAAGCTGGCCAAGACCAACCCGAGGCTGGTCCAGTACAACGTCGGCTCCATTACCGGCGGCACCGACGCCCAGGGCGAGGTCACCGTTCGTGTCGCCGAAGGGGAGCGGACCGTCATCGGACGCGGCGCATCCACCGACATCATCGAGGCTTCGGCCAAGGCCTACATCGACGCCCTCAACCGGCTCCATTCCGCCACGGACCGCGACATCGAGGCCCTCTGATAATCCCCGCCTGACG
>NZ_JBXKJL010000271.1:0-7401 GCF_056994735.1 Geomonas sp. | reverse complement strand
TCTTCATCACGTCGTCCAGCTTCGGGAGGTCTGTGCCGTAGACCTTGGTCAGTGGGGCCTTTACGAAATGGGCGCTGGGGGTGATGTCGACATATTTCTCTCCCATCAGCCCCCGGGTTTTGATGGTTATCACAGAGTCCCTGCCGATTTTATGCAGCGCTTCCTTTTCGACCTGGAGGGTTATCTCTACCGCGTTGCTTCTTTCGGGGTCTTCAAAGCGGATCGTTCTGACTACGCCGATGTCGACTCCGGAAAGCCAGACAGGGGCGCCTTCCTTGAGTCCTGCGATATCGCTCATGATCAGGGAGATCCGGCCCTTCGGGACGAACATCTTGGTCCTTTCCCCCATCAGCAGGACACCGAGGGCGAAAAGGATAACAGCCGCGATGACGAAGACGCCGATCTTCAGCTGGGAGCGGGCGATGTTGTCGCTGCGTTTCATGATGGGTGGCGGGTGCTGGGCTGTGACATGTACGGCTCCGTTTTAGTGGAGGCGACGAGTTTGGCTGTCAAGGCAAATCCCCCCCGGCCCCCGTTTTTCAAGGGGGAGGTAAGAAGCACCCTTTGACAAGGGTGGGGCGGTTAGGAGCTGTCCCCTTACCAAGGGGGGACGGTTAGGAGCTGTCCCCCTTTGACAAGGGGGGACGGTTAGGTGCTGGATTGCCCCGGGATCGTGGACAGTCAGTTAGGCTGCAAGTTCCAAGCTGTCCCCTTGCCAACGGGGGACGTCCAGGTGACTCAAACTGAGTGGCTGTTGCGGAAAAGGGAGCGGTCGGTGGGGGCGAGGAATTCCCTCGTCACTTCCAGGTCTGCCGCCAGCAACTCTTCCCTGGTTCCCTCGAAAGCCAGCCGGGCCTCGTGCAGGAAGGAGAACCGCTGCGAGACCTCGAAGGCGGTGTGCAGGTCGTGAGTCACCGTCAGGGTCGTCTTTCCGTGCTGCTGAAGTCTCTTCATGAGGTCGCAGATGTTGTAGACCCCGATCGGATCGAGCCCCGTGGTCGGCTCGTCGAAGAAGATGTAATCGGGATCTGCCGCCAACGCCCGCGCTATCGCCACCCTTTTCTTCATGCCGCCCGACAGTTCGGCGGGGTAGAGGTCGATGGCATCTTCGAGCCCCACAAAACCCAGCTTCTCCAGCACGATCCGCTCGATCTCCCCCTCGCTTAGTGATCCTTCCTCCAGCAGCCGGTACCCGACGTTTTCCCCGACGGTCATCGAGTCGAAGAGGGCGCCGCCCTGGAAGACGACCGCGATGGCCCGGCGTACCTCGCACAGCCGGGACTCCGGTAGACCGGAGATCTCGACCCCGTCGATGGTGATGCTCCCGCTGTCGATCGGGATCAGGCCGAGTATCAGCTTGAGGATGGTGGTCTTCCCAGCGCCTGAGACGCCGAGGATGGTCCTGTTCATGCCATGTTCAAGGAGCATGTCGAAGTCCTTCAGGATTTCCCGGCCGCCAATCTGGTAGGAGACACGGGCCATTGTTATTCCGGAACCTTGCGGCATGACCATGCTGACCTTTTTCGAGAAATGCGTGTGACGGTGCCGGAGGTGCCAGACACCGCAAAGGCAAATCCCCCCTGTCCCCCTTTGACAAGGGGGGGACGTCAGGGCCAACTGCTCCAGCGAAAGGGCAGGATGGCATGGGGAAGCAACCGCCACCCGACCTTCCGCCAGACCCCACCCGACCTCGGCGACCTCGGCGACCTTCGGCGATCCACCCGACCTTCTGGCAGGCTCTCCGGGGAGAGAGGGGGAATGGCCCGGGGCTCACCTGAAGGCGATGAAGATCTTGGTCAGAAAGAAGTCGGAGACCAGGATCATGACGGAGGAAAGAACCACGGCCCGCTTGGCCGACGACCCGACCCCGGCGGCACCGCCGCGGGTAGCAAGGCCCACATAGCAGCCGGTCATCGCGATGATTACGCCGAAAAAGGCCGGCTTCACCACCCCCTCTATCAGGTCCTGGAAAACCATGAACTGCGGGATCGACTGCAGGTACATGAGGAGCTTCACGTCCTGCCCGACCGCCATGATGAAGCCGCCAAAGAGCGCAATGGCGTCGGTGACGATGGCCAGCAGAGGGAGGACGACCAGGATGGCCTTCAGGCGCGAGACCACCAGGCGCTTCACGATGTCGGTCCCCTCGACCCGCATGGCGTCGACCTGTTCGGTCACCACCATGGTGCCGAGCTCGGCGGTGATGGCGGAGCCGACCCTGCCGGTGACCATGAGCGCGGAGAGGACGGGGCCGAGCTCCTTGACCATGACGGCCGCCACCATCCCGCCGACGTAGCTGGTGGCGGCGAAGGGCTTAAGCTGCAGGAGGGCCTGCAACGCCATGACCATCCCGGTGAAGAGCCCGGTGAGCAGGATGATGAAGAGCGATCCCACCCCGATCTTGTCCATCTGGGTGGCGAATTCCCGGTAGTAATATGGCTTTGAGAAAATACCGCGGAAGGCCCGCAGGCAGAGTTCGGAAAACTCTCCGATCTCCAGGAAGCACTGCCTTACCCTGTTTGCTGCGGCTGGAGTCGACATGGCGGTCGGGGGATCCCCGGTCCTTGCGGTGAGCTACTGGAGAGCCTGGGCGAAGACCTCCCGGACGTCGTCCACGAAGAAGAATTCGAGCTCTTCCTTCACGTTTTCAGGGATGTCATCCAGGTCCTTCTGATTCTTGGCGGGGGCCAAAACCTTCTTCACCCCGGCGCGGCGGGCGGCCAGTACCTTTTCCTTCAGGCCGCCGATGGCCAGCACCCTGCCGGTCAGGCTCATTTCACCGGTCATGGCCACGTCTCTGCGAGCCGCCCGTCCGGAGAAGAGGGAAACGATGCTGGTGGCCATGGTCACGCCGGCCGAAGGACCGTCCTTCGGGATGCTCCCGGCCGGGACATGGATGTGAATGGTGGTGTTCTCGAAGTCTTTTCTCTCGATCCCGAAGTCCTCGCAGTTGGCCTGGACGAAGGAGACGGCGGCCCGGGCGGACTCCTTCATGACTTCGCCCAGTGATCCGGTCAGGATCAGGTCCTCCCTCCCCTTCATCTTGGTCGCCTCGACGAAGATGATGTCGCCACCGCTCTCGGTCCAGGCGAGTCCGGTCGCCACGCCGATCCTGTCCTTCTCGGAGGCCACCTCGTCGTAAAACCTCGGCGGACCGAGAAGTTCCGCGACGTCCTCCGGCTTGATGACCGTCCGGGCGGACTTTCCCTGCGAGACCTCCTTGGCGATCTTGCGGCAGACCGAGGCGATGTTCCTCTGCAGGTTCCTGACCCCGGCCTCGCGGGTGTAGTCGTGGGTGATCCGGAAGATGGCCTCGTCGGTGAACTCGGGGGGCATGGAGACGAGGCCGTTCTCCTCCACCTCGCGCGCCACCAGGTAGCTCTTGGCGATGTTCAGCTTTTCTTCGTCGGTGTAGCCGGAGAGGGTGATGACCTCCATCCTGTCCTTGAGCGGCGCCGGGATGGGGTCGAGCTGGTTGGCTGTGGTGATGAACATGACCTTGGTGAGGTCGAAGGGGACGTCGAGGTAATGGTCGGTGAAGGAGAAGTTCTGCTCGGGATCGAGCACCTCGAGGAGCGCACTGGCGGGGTCGCCGCGGAAGTCGGCGCCGATCTTGTCGACCTCGTCCAGCATGAAGACCGGGTTGTTGGAGCCGGCCCGGTTGATTTCCTGGATGATGCGGCCGGGGAGGGCGCCGATGTAGGTGCGCCGGTGCCCCCTGATCTCGGCCTCGTCACGCATCCCGCCGAGGGAGATCCTGATGAACTTCCGCCCCAGCGTGCGGGCGATGGATTTGCCCAAGCTGGTCTTGCCGACTCCCGGGGGGCCGACGAAGCAGAGGATGGGGCCTTTCATCTTCTCCTTCAGCGAGCGTACCGCCAGGTATTCGAGGATCCTTTCCTTTACCTTCTTCAGGTCGTAATGATCCTCGTTGAGGATGATCTCGGCCTGGTTGATGTCCTTGTTGTCCTGGGTGCTGGTCTGCCAGGGGATCCCTGTCAGGTAGTCGAGGTAGGTGCGGGAGACGGTATATTCGGGGGAGGCGGGGTTGATCCGATCGAGCCTCTTCAGCTCCTTCTCCGCGATCTTGCGCACATCGTCGGGCATCCTGGCGTTTTCCAGCTTGCTCCGCAGCTCGTTGGCCTCCCCCTGCTTGGAGTCCTCCTCGCCCAGCTCCTCCTGGATCTGCTTCATCTGCTCGCGCAGCAGGAATTCCTTCTGGCTCTTCCCCACCTTCTTGGTGACCTCGGCCTGCACCTCACCCTTGATCTGCAGGCGCTGCACCTCGTTGGTGAGGTGCATGTAGACCTTCTTGAGCCGCTCCAGGGGGTCGATGGTCTCGAGGAGCTTCTGCAGTTCGTCGACCGGGAGGTTCAGGTAGAGGGCGACCAGGTCGGAGAGTCGCGCCGGGTTGTCGATGAAGTCGATCATCTTCATGACGTCGTCGGGGAGCGGCCGGCCGTAGGATAGGGCGATTTTCAGAAGGGCGTTGAGGCTTCCCACCAGCGCCTCGGAGACCATCGACCTCTCCGCGAACTCGCGGACCGGTTCCAGGCGGGAAAGGGCCACCGGCGTCTGCTGGACGATGGCCAGGACGCGGACCCGGACCACCCCTTCCAGGACGACCTTGGCGCCCCCTTGAGGGAGCTTGTTGATCTGCATTACTTTGCAGAGGGTTCCTATTTCATGAAGGGCGGAGAAGAGTTCGCCGGTCGGCTCCTGTTTCAGCTTGACCAGGGCGACCAGGTTGTTGAAAAGGACCGCCTCCTCAAATGGAGGCATATCCTCGTGTTTGAGGAAGATAGTGAAGACCATGTACGGAAAGGCGATGATTTCCCGCAACGGATACAGGGGAACTATCTCCGGCATGTTGATCGATATGTTCTCTGCCATTGGGGCTCCCATTAGATTCTCGTCCGGTGGATTTCCCAATAAAAAGAGTACTGGAGATGTTTCACCTGTCAACAAAAGCTATTGTTCATGTGATTCCTTCCCAAGCTTCGTAAAGCGCTGCAATCTCGGCGGTCAAGGAGGCGTGGCGCTCGCCGGCGACTCTGGCAGCTTCGACATCCTTGAAAAAATCGGGGGCCGCCATGTCCTTCTCCAGCTCGGCCAGCTCACTCTCCCTTGCCCCGATCCGGTCTTCGAGTTCCGCGAGCTTGCGCTCGCGAGCCCGCTCCTCCTTCTGGCGCTGCTTTTCCTCTTCCCGCTGCTGCTGGCGCGAAAGCTTCGAATCGGGCTGGGGCGCCGGTTGGGCGGTCGGGGCCGCGACATCGACCGTGGCGCTTGCCGCCGCCTGGCCGATTTTTTCCAGATAGTACTCGTAGTCCCCGTAATAGCTCTCGGTCTTGCCGCCGCCGACTTCGATCACTCTGGTGGCGAGGCCGTCGATGAAGTGGCGGTCGTGGGAGACGAAGACCACCGTGCCCGGGAAATCCTTCAGCGCCTCCAGGAGGACTTCCTTGCTGAAGAGGTCCAGGTGGTTGGTCGGTTCGTCCATGAGGAGCAGGTTTGACGGGCGCAGCAGGAGCTTGGCCAAAGCCAGGCGGTTCCTCTCCCCGCCGGAGAGCACCGCCACCTTCTTGTGGATGTCATCCCCGGAAAAGAGGAAAGCCCCCAGGATGTCGCGCAGCTGCGGCACCATGTCGAAGGGGGCATCGGCCAGGAGTTCCTCGTAGGCGCTCCTGGTGGAGTCGAGCTCCTGGGCCTGGTCCTGGGCGAAGTAATCGCGGATCACGTTGTGGCCAACCCGCACCGTCCCGTCGTTGATCTCGCCGCCTGCCAGTATCCTCATCAGGGTCGACTTCCCGGCGCCGTTGTGTCCCACCAGTGCGACCCGCTCCCCGCTTTCCACCGTCAGGTCGATGCCGTCGAGGACCACGTTGGGGCCGTAGGCCTTGCGGACGCCGGCGAGCTCCATGACGGTCTTGCCGCTTTTGGGCGGCACCGGAAAGCTGAAGCGGATCCGCTTTCTCTCCGGCGGGATGATGATCCGCTCGATCTTCTCGAGCTGCTTGATGCGGGACTGCACCATGGCGGCCTTGTCAGCCTTGTACCGGAAGCGGGAGATGAAATCCTCGATCTTCTCGATCTCTTCGTCCTGGCGGCGCTTGGCCTCACGCAGGGCCGAGACCCGCTCATCCCGCAAGACGAGATACCGGCTGTAGTTGCAGTGGTAGTCGGTGATGGCGTGGTTCCAGACCTCGGCGATGCGGGAGCAGACCTGGTCCAGGAAGAAGCGGTCGTGGGAGACCAGCATCACGGAGTAGGGATAGCTCTGCAGGTAGCCTTCCAGCCAGTTGCGGGCCTCGATGTCCAGGTGGTTGGTCGGCTCGTCGAGCAGCAGGACGTTCGGTTTCTTCAGCAACAGCTTCGCGAGGGCGATGCGCATCTGCCAGCCACCGGAGAACTCGCCGCACTCCTTCTGCCAGTCCGACGCGGAGAATCCCAAGCCGGAGAGGACGTTGCCGACCTCGCTCTCCATCGAGTAGCCGCCCTTGAGGCGGAACTCCTCCTGAAGGTGGCCGAAGCGGTCCAGAAGCTGCCCGTGCCCCGGCGCGTCGTGCGGTTCGCGCTCAAGCCGGGCCGTCAGCTCCGCGATCTCCCTCTCGATGGCCTGCAGCTCGCTGAGCGCCGTCATCACCTCGGCGAAGAGGGGCTGGCCCTTCGCCACGATACCGTCCTGCGGGAGGTAGCCGACCGTTCCGCCGCGGGTGATCTGGATTTCGCCGCTGCTAGTTTCGACCTCGGAGGCTATGATCCGCATCAGCGTGGACTTGCCGGCGCCGTTTTCCCCGACCAGACCGACTCGCTCGCCCTTCTTCAGGTGCCAGCTGATCTCGGTGAAGAGTGGTTTGCCCGCGAAGTCCTTGGAGAGTTTCTTCAAGTGCAGCATGATAGGGTCTTCCTTCAAGAGCCGTCACCGGTTCCCTGGCGCGGTTGCGGGGGACTCCGGAGCAGCATGGATTGGCAATATAGTCAAACAGGGCATTGTAGGTGGTTCGGCGGGAATTTGTCAAATGTTGAGGATGAGCGCTGCTCGGAGGGGTGAGGTTGCAGCCAGGTACGGAGTCGAGGAAGGAGGCGATTCTTTCGCGCCCGGAAGGGCGCTCCTACAGTTTCGCTTCCGTAGGAGCGCCATTCTTGGCGCGAACCCTCGCTTTGGTGGGATTATTTCCTGCCGTCCTTTCCCGCTATGTAATCCGCGAGGATGGTACGGCTGTGCTCGTCGTCGTGGCAGTAGACGCAGAGGTTTTCCCAGTTGCTCCCATCGGGAGGGTTGTAGTTGTGATTTCCATCCTTGTGATGAACGGTCAGCAGGTACAGGTTTGACAGCTCGAACTCCCTGCCGCACTTGGCGCAGATCCAGCCGTGCAGTTTGAGCGAGCGCTCGCGGTAGTT
>NZ_JBXKJL010000270.1:0-14064 GCF_056994735.1 Geomonas sp. | reverse complement strand
GGCTAACGGAAGGTGTAACGGACGCCTGCGAGGATGTTGCTGCTGTGATACGAAACGTCGGTGTCGTCTATGTTGAAATCACTGGCTGCACCCTGGAATTTATAGGTCAGGTCAAGACTGAGGCGGTGGGGAAGAGCGATGGCAAGGCCGGTAGAGAGTTGATAGCCGAAGACGGTATCGTCATAGTGGTGGCCGTGAAAATCAAGGTTGGCGTATAGAGCTCCGATGCCAGCTCCGAAAAATGGGGCGATAGGGCCTCCTGTCTTTATCTCGTAGACTCCAGTGGCCATCATGCTGGTGACCCCGAGATCGGTGTCATCGAGATGAAGTCCTCCCCTTCTTGTCATTTCTGCTTCTCTAAATCCGATCTCTCCCCCGAGGCGTACGCCGCAGTCAAAACTGTATCCACCACCGACATCGAGAGCGAAACCGGGGTCGTAGCTGGCGGTCACCGAGTCGCCCCCAATACCGATGTCGCCTTCATGGTAGATGCTGATCCCCGTAGATCCTTCCACGTATGGCCCGGCAGCGATTACGGATGTCGCCGATGCTGCGATCAACAACGCCGCCAACAGGATACCTCTCTTCATTCCGCCCTCCATGGTGTTTGATTTAGTTAATTACCGACAATTTAAGGCAATTAATCTTAATCATAGTAACCGTCAAAAAACACAAGTCAAAATAATTCAGGGACGCTGTTAAGATTTTAAGATTCTAATCATCCTGGATACCTCCCCTCGATCTGTGCCTCCCGCACCGCCAGGCAATACCTGACCACTTCACTCACAGTGTTGGAGCACCATGGGCAGTGGACCGGCGGTGAGGGGGTTTTGGGCGTGCAAGGTGGTGTCGGCGAGACTGTCGGGGGTGTAGATCCATAAACCGAATAATTGCCGTCCCGGGTGCGATCAGCGAGGGATCCCGGCGATGCACCCTAGACAAATCAGCAACTTACGGCTAAATTCGGCGCGCCGAAGTGGCCGTGACCGGTGGGATTGTGACGGTAAGTTGTCAGCAATAAAAAAAGGTCCAGGCTTTGTCGGCTTGGACCCTTTTGATGATTTTTTGGAGCGGGAAACGGGGTTCGAACCCGCGACTTCAACCTTGGCAAGGTTGCACTCTACCACTGAGTTATTCCCGCTCAACGAGACCCTGTTTATAGCAAATGACGCCGTCGCAGTCAACCATTTTTTACATTTCACTCACAACGATTTGCTGCTCAAGACAGTCACCAGCAACGGCCGGTGAAGGGTCGGTGCTCCGTGGCTCCCCCACTCCCTCAAGAGGAGGGGGCACTCCCCGCCTCTAACTATCTATCTGCTACTCCGGCCCCATTTTACAAGGCGGAAGCATCACACGTTGCTGCGGCGCCCGAGGACAGCTTGCCACAGCCAGCCCCAGGGGAATGCTTGCTGCTCATGCAACTGCCCTCACCCCCCACCCCCCTCCCTCCAGGGGAGGGGGGACTCCAACGGCTCTCCGCTATCCGCAGCCGTCGACCGGCGGCTACCATTCGTGAGAAAGGGTATGTATACTTCCCTCCATGAGAAAGGGTGACGACAGGATACGGGGCTTGATCGCCTCTGAGGCGGCACGGCTCATGTACGAGGACGGGATCAAGGAGTACCGGGATGCCAAGCGGAAGGCGGCAAAGCGGTTCGGACCGGAGAAGGCGCTCTCCCTGGGGTCGCACCTTCCCTCCAACGCGGAGATCCACGATCAACTCGCCAGACTGATCGCAGCGACCGAGGAGGATGGCCTCCCTGAACGACTCCTGCGGATGAGGTTGACCGCCCTCTCCTACCTCGAACTCTTCCATGACTTCTCTCCCTACCTGGTCGGATCTGTCCTCTCCGGGTCCGTCACCAGCCGCAGCGACATCGATATCCATCTCTTCGCCGACTCGGTCGAAGTGATCGAGGATCTGCTCCGGGAGCGCGGGATCAGATTCGAGACCGAGACGGTGCCGATCCGGAAGGGCCCCGTTATCACCGACTACACCCATATCTATATCGACGACGCGGAGACCGAAATCGAATGCTCGGTCTATCCCGTAGAGCAGCGGCGAAACCGCACAGTGAGCAGCATCACGGGAAGGGCTATGGAACGCGCTTCTGCCTTTCAGCTGAGGAAATTGATTGCTGCAGGCGTCGGCAAGGAGGAATATGATGGAGAACCGTAAGGCGGAACTGATCGAGACCCTGCTCCCGAAGGACACCAATGGCTATGGCAACATCTTCGGCGGCGTGATCATGAGCATCATGGACAAGACCGCGGGGGTCGCCTGCTGGCGCTACTCCAGGAAACGGGTGGTGACGGCCTGCGCACGGAAGATATCCTTCCACACACCGGTCAACATGGGGGAAGTGGTCTACTCCCGGGCAACGATCATCCACGTCGGTCGGAGCTCGATGGAGGTGGAGGTCGAGGTTGAGGTGGAGAATGTCATCGAAGGGACGACTCGGCGGGCCGCCAGCGGCATTTTCAGCATGGTGGCGGTGGACGAGAACTGGCATCCTTCCCCTGTGCCCCCCTGGCAACCGGTTACGGAGGCGGAGCTGGAAAAATGGCGGGAGGTCGAGAAAAGGAGAACGGTGCGTGACACCCTTTAAATCGGTGCTGCTGGCACTGGCGGTGCTATGCGGTGGCTGTGAAACGCTGAACGACGCAATGGTGCGCCAATGGCTCAAGGATGCCGGGTTAAGCCGCCGGGTCAATTACCAGATAAGAGAGGGATTGAAAAAAAGAAACGCCGCACAGCCGCCGGCGAGGCCCGCTGTCCCGGCTCCGCCTTTCATGGATCAAGGGTGAGGCAGCGGTCCCGACTCGTTGCAAAAGGGAGCACGGTCAACGCCGCACTTGGGAAGGTATCAGGGGGCGTCGAAAGGGCGCGAGTCCCGGGGAATGTCGGCAATGGAGAAATTCGCGACGCCCCACGACAGTATCTCACGCGGCGGCGCATCGACCAGCGCCGCAGGGGGATTTTGTCCCAGGAAACGGAGAGCGGAAAGGAGCAGGCGACCGCCCTCTTTCGAGAGGTCGCGTCCTGCGGCGAGGGAAACGGCGTTGTCGCGCTTGCTGAGTTTTGAGCCGTCGGGGCCAGTGACGAGCGGCAGGTGACAGTAGGCCGGCGTCGAGTACTGGAAAAGCCGCTGCAGGTAGATCTGGCGCGGGGTCGAAGAAATGAGGTCCGATCCCCGTACCACCTGGTTGACTCCGGTGGCGGCATCATCGACCACCACGGCGAGATGATAGGCGTAAGGGCCGTCGGCGCGGTGGATGACGAAGTCCCCGCAGGAGGCGGTGAGGTGCTGGCTGTAGCGCCCCATGATGCCGTCCTCGAAGGAGATCACCTCGTCATAAACCTTCACCCTGAGCGCCCTCTCCACCTTCTCCGCCGGCAAGCCGTCGCGGCAGATGCCTGGGTAGACCAGGATGTCCTCATGGGGAGCTGAAGCGATCTGGGCGATCTCGCTCCTGGTGCAGCCGCAGGCATAGGCGAGCCCCCGCCGGATCAGGTCGTTTGCGGCGGCCTCATAGTATTCGGTGCGCCTGCTCTGGTAAAGGACTTCCCCGTCCCATTCGAAAGCGAGGGCCTCCAGGGTGGAGAGCATGTCGTCGGCAATCCCCGGAACTACACGCGGCAGATCCAGATCCTCCATGCGCAGGAGCCACTCTCCGCCGCAGCTTCTGGCCATGAGATAGCTTCCGAGGGCAGCCACGAGTGAGCCGAGATGGAGGGGACCGGTGGGGGACGGCGCGAAACGGCCTATGATCCGGGTATTGTCTGGCATCAGCCTACCAAAACCTCATGCTCACGCTCAGGCAAAGCCGCAAAGGCGCAAAGAAGATCGGCCAAGACAGTTCTCAGCCGGTTCCTCTTTGCGTCCTGGCGTCTTGGCGTGAGACGTTTTACAGGAACGAGCAGCAGTAGTCGGTGACGGCGGTGACCTTCACCTGGAAGCTGGAGTTCTCCGGCACCTCGAAAGCCTCCCCACCTTTGACGGCGACCCACTCGGAGGCCCCCGGAAGGAGCACGGTCAACTCGCCGGAAAGGATCTCCATAAGTTCCGCGGCACCGGTATTGAATCCGTACTCGCCGGGCAGCAGAATGCCGAGGGTCTTGCGGGTCCCGTCGGCGAAGATGACGGTGCGGCTTGTGCATCCGCCGTCGAAATAGACATTGGCTTCTTTGACTACCGATACATTGTTAAATTCAGACACGTGCTATCCTCCTGGCAATATTGAAATATCATCTTAACGCGGCCAATCGCCCGACTCCCAGCGCTCCAGCGCGATCTGCGCCCTGAAACCTGTAAGACCGGGCTCCCCGGCCAGCCGGGCAAGTACCGCGGTACAACGTGTGGTCGCCTCCCGCATGGCGTAGACGGCAGCCATTCCGGCTACGGCAGGATCGGCATTGTCCAGCAGGACCAGGAAACGCTCGATGCCGCCTTCACGCCTGATCGCGGCGTAGAACCTGTCGAGTTCCACCACCTGCGCCGAGGCTGCCTCCTCCTGCATCGCCTCGATCGCCTCGGCGTGCCTGACCGCCGCCTTGGCAAACCACTCCACCAGCTTTGCGACCTTCTCCAGCTGCTGCAACGTCAACTCCCCGCATGCCAGCCCCCTATCTCAAGGAGAGGCACGCTACAACACCGAAACATTAGCAGCTTTCGAATATCGGTTCAATGAAAAAGGGGTTTTGCTAATGTTTACGCCGGCATTGAGGGCGCGAGCGCAGCCGGGCGGCCTGACAGCAGGAGGAAGTTCCGTGCTCCATACGAAAAAAAGGCGGGGTTGCCCCCGCCTACCCCCGCCTTTCCCCTCAACCTAACACCGCGTTTATCCATGCTAACAGTTCCTACAGCATTCCCTCGACGCCACAGCGTTATTAGCAGATACATTAGCACAGGTGGCTGTTAATTACGAGACCCCTGGTTTGAGTCCGGGTTGGGGAGCCAACATCAATGCCTATAATGGCTGATCTGCATAACCGGTGATGTTCTATTTTATGGCAGTAAGCGGCTAAATAGTAGAACTATGTATCAACGTTATCCAAGACAGGTCAAGCCGCACTAGATGTGCCGAGACAAGGATATCGACCTTGCAGACAACGCCGAGCGGGAGCACTCCCCCTCCGTAAACGTTCAACGCATCTACAACATTAACGGCGTCATCCGTTATCTCTGCAAGCAGTATTCCGGCATGCATCAGCATACTGGCAACGAAATTTTCGGTAACGTTAAGGCATTGAACAAAAGGAAAATCGGCAGCAGTACACAAACCATCAGCGATCTGACCGAGAACACAGGAGGAGATTTCCAATGGGAGTAGATCAGAAATGGGCAGAACAGCTGCCACGGTTCATGGGGAAGACCGACTACATGAAACACCTGAAGGGCCCGTGAGACTGACGCCGCAGCAAGCCATCAATGCCCAATGTTTCCGATGCTCCAGTGGCTATGACACTGGTCTGGGGTGTTCCACTGCCGACTGCCCACTTGTCCCCTACAACCCTTACAACGTGAAGAACGCTCTGTAACCGCCTGTGCAGCCAGTTACAATTTCACCCCACGGTTGAGGTAGGGCGTAGCTGGTAGATATGCTCTCTGTCGATACCGAAAAATCCCATCCCCACGTAGCCACCACTTTTTTCATATTTTTCCACTATTCTCAGGTATTATTTGAGGCGGCTGACATGATCAAAACGGGACCGAAGGTTCCAACTAAATTCATGAGGTGGCCTCAGTGGAGCCCACAATCGAAGAACAGGCGGCGATGTTCGACCGATGGAACTGTCAGTTCCGCCAGACCGATGCCAACGGCGTAGAGCCGGAGATTGCAGCCCGCGCGCGGCGCTCTCTGGAATTTCTTGACTCTCTGCGACTGGACTGTCCCAGGATTCTAGAAATAGGCTGCGGCACAGGATGGCTGACTGCCGAGTTGTGCCAGCGCGGCACTGTCTGGGCATGCGATTTGAGCTCTGCAGCTATTACGTATGCAAGGTCGAGGGGAGTGGTTGCTGAATTTGTGGCCGGGAATGTTCTAGAAATGGATCTACCCTCGGCCGACGTCGCAGTGGTATTCGACACACTTTTCTACGTAGAGGATCAGGCAAGGCTAATTGAAATGCTGGCTGCAAAGGTGGATTGGCTTGTTATTTCCAACATCAACACCTTCGTATTTCAACGATGCGCGGAGGTCACTGCCCCGAAACCCGGTCAGTACCGAAAATGGTTAACCCTGAAGGAGATGAAGAGGTTGCTGGCACCGCAGTTCCGTACTGTTAAGTTGTCTACCGTTTACCCCTATCGGGGCAATCTGGGGATCATGAGGGTTGTGCAATCAAGTAAATTGAATCGACTATTGTTTTGGTTGCCCCTAGAAGCAATCAAAAACAGCTTTAAGCTCGGTGCAGGCGTTGTAACCTTGGCTAAACGTGAAGGAAAATCCCAATTGTAGCCACGGTCAAATCAGAGTTTTTTCCTGTGACACCGTACTTAGTTCTGATTTCGGCCGGATATCACAGGTACTGATAAAGAGTCTCACGACTGATACCAAGGTCTTTGGCGATATGGGCTTTCTTGTCACCCCGTGCGGCCCTCTCCTTGATCTCGGCTATCTGCCCATCAGTGATGGTCCGCTTGCGGCCCTTGAATGCACCTTTCTGCTTCGCTATCGCGATACCCTCTCGCTGCCTCTCCAAGATCAGGGAACGCTCGAACTCGGCAAAGGCTCCCATCACGTTGAGGAGCAACTCGGCCATGCTGTTCTTTTCGCTGGTGAAGGTCAGCTGCTCCTTGGCGAAATGCACCGTCACCCCTTTCCCTGTCAGTTCCTTTACGATCTTCCTGAGGTCATCCAAGTTTCTCGCAAGCCGATCCATGGAATGCACGTGAAGGGTGTCCCCCTTGCGGACATGCTTCAGCATCGCCAGCATTCCTATGTAGTCCTGTAGTTCCTTGGATTCGAATATCCTGGACTTCGCACTCTTCACGCCTTCCGGGAGTTGAAGCCCCCGAAAGGGGTTCATCTCGACATGCTTGTCCCTGCTCTTACCCCCCCAGTTGAAGACTGCCGACATCGTTTCGGTTGCGTTGTCTACTGTCTTGTTGGTGAGTGGTTCGCGCTCAGGTGGGTAAGTGCAGCATCCGCTGCTTCAGTAGCGAAGGGGGTGCTTAGATGGTCGCCATTAGCTTCATCCTTTTGATACATGGTTGCCAGTCCCGCGAAAGCATGAGCGACAGCTTCAGTTTTTTTACCGATGCGCTGCACCCTAGCACGTTCCAGCATAAACTCGTTGTACTCGGGATCGTCAGACACCTTCACGCCGAGCCGTGCTTTATCCGTGCGCAGCCAGTGTCCCTAGCCCGTACAACGCAACCATCGAATCAATCAGTTTACGATCCATTGAATCCCTCACCCGCTGAAAGAGCACATCTACAGTCAGCAGCAGTTTGCGTGCCGCTGACCTTGCCTCAGCATAGCATTGTGTTTTTAGCGACCGCCATATCTGGCGCTTCCCGATTACAAACCTGGAGATCAGCAGGTACCGGAATGACTACACAATACCTCTTCCCTCTACGGTGCACATAGTCCACGTTTTTAGCTCCTCGATATTAGCAAATCTGTTAGCAATTCGCTGTCAAAGAGCTATAAAGCATGAAAAAACTGAAGGGTTACATACGAAAAAAAGGCGGGGTTGCCCCCGCCTTTTCTTTGCTGCTATGCCTGTACGGCTTAGATGTCGAAGTACAGGGCGAACTCGAGCGGTACCGGACGCATACGGACCGGGTTGACTTCGGCTTCGGTCTTGTACTCGATCCACTTCTCGACGACGTCGGGGGTGAAGACATCGCCTTTGTAGAGGAACTCGTGGTCGTCTTTAAGGGCGTTGAGAGCTTCCTCGAGGCTGCCCGGTGCGGACGGGATGTTGGCCAGTTCCTCGGGGGAAAGACCGTAGATGTCCTTGTCCAGCGGCTGGCCCGGATCGATCTTGTTCTCGATGCCGTCGAGGCCTGCCATCAGCATGGCTGCGAAGGCGAGGTAGCCGTTGCAAGACGGGTCCGGAGTACGGTACTCGATCCTCTTGGCTTTCGGGTTCGAGGAGAACATCGGGATACGCAGCGAAGCGGAACGGTTACGGCTGGAGTAAGCCATGTTCACCGGAGCCTCGAAGCCCGGCACCAGACGCTTGTAGGAGTTGGTGGTCGGGTTGGTGAAGGCGCAGAGGGCACGGGCGTGCTTGATGATGCCGCCGATGTAGTACAGCGCCATCTGGGAGAGCCCGCCGTATTTGTCGCCGGCGAAGAGGTTGGTCCCCTCTTTCCAGAGCGACATGTGGCAATGCATACCGGAGCCGTTGTCACCGTAGAGCGGTTTCGGCATGAAGGTTACGGTCTTGCCGTTCCTGTAGGCCACGTTCTTGATGACGTATTTGAACCACTGGAGCTGGTCAGCCATGTCGACCAGCGAGGAGAAGCGCATGTCGATCTCTGCCTGGCCGCCGGTGGCGACTTCGTGATGCTGGCACTCGACGCGGATGCCGACTTTCTGAAGCTCGAGAACCATCTCGTTCCTGAGGTCGTTCTGGGAGTCAGTCGGGGAAACCGGGAAGTAGCCTTCCTTGTGACGCGGCTTGTAGCCGAGGTTCGGGAACTCTTCGCGGCCGGTGTTCCAGGCGCCTTCCACGGAGTCAACGGCGTAGAAGGAGGTGTTGGCGGTGGAGTCGTAACGGACGTCGTCGAAGATGAAGAACTCTGCTTCCGGTCCGAAGTATGCGGTATCGGCGAGGCCGGTCGACTTCAGGTAGTTCTCAGCCTTCTTGGCGATATTACGCGGGTCGCGGCTGTAGTCTTCCTTGGTGATCGGGTCGAAGATGTCGCAGATGAGGGAAAGGGTCGGGATCGCGGTGAACGGATCCATCTTGGCGGTCTTCGGGTCCGGAATGATGATCATGTCGGAGGCGTGGATGGGCTGCCAGCCGCGGATGGAGGAGCCGTCAAAGCCCTGGCCTTCCTCGAAGGTGTCCTCGCCGAACTCGCTCATGGGCACGGTGAAGTGTTGCCAGATGCCGACAAAGTCCATGAATTTGAAGTCGACCATCAGCGCGCCGTTTTCTTTAGCGAACTCTACAACTTGTTTTGGTGTCATCTACAGTCTCCTTTGGATTTTTTAAAAAAATCAGCCGGCTACAGGGCGTCTTCGCCCCTTTCACCGGTCCTGATCCGAACTACCTCTTCAACGGGGGTAACGAAGATCTTGCCGTCGCCGATCCTCCCGGTCTTTGCTGCCTGCTCGATGGCATCGACCACCTTGCCGACGACGTCATCGGCGACAATGATCTCCATCTTGATCTTGGGAATGAAGTCCACCACGTACTCCGCGCCACGGTAGAGTTCCGTGTGCCCTTTCTGGCGGCCAAATCCCTTCACTTCTCCGATCGTGATCCCCTGGATGCCGATCTCGTTGAGGGCCTCTTTAACTTCATCAAGCTTGAACGGCTTTATGATGGCTTCGACTTTTTTCACGGCTGATACCTCCGCTCGGTTTTCAATGCGCGCAAATTATAGAGGCCTTGTTGTTAAATTGCAAGATTAATAAACCGGGTTAACGCCACGGCAGGCAAAGACTAGCAAGTTCTCTGCCAAGCACAGAGTTGGATTGCGGCCACGTGAAATTGAGTAGTTAGCACCACGAAAAAAGGCGAAGAGTAAGAGATGAGAGATTGTAGCCTAAATTTCAGGCAACGCAAGACAGGCAGTGACTAATTAATAGGCAGACCACGTTGCTATTGCCAAAAGTGACCGGTGAGGCTATAGTTGCTGCCTGAAAAACAGACACCGGCAGCGCCGCTCAAAGAGTAATTTCTCCTGACAGAGAGTAGCAAACGGTATGAAAACTGGTTCACAGCTAAAAGCCCCGTCTCGTCGTTGCTCCGCTGCAGCCGTCGCCGCCTGCCTGCAGGTCGCCCTGTGCTCTCTTTCCTGGACGCAGGCCCACGGAGATTTCTACCGCTATGTCGACAAGGACGGCGTGGAAGTCTACACCAACGTCCCCGGCGGTAGCGGCGCGGTACCGGTGCTGAGGGAAGGGAGGAAGAGGTCTCAACCCAAACGCGAGGCCAAGTCGGCTCCCGGTACGGGCTGGCAGGCTTCGGAACAGGAGCCTCTCCTTCCGGTCAAGGGGCTGGTCACCTCCAGCGTCGGCTGGCGCCATGACCCGATCGATGGGGGGATCAGGCACCATAACGGAGTCGACATAGCGGTCCCCACCGGCACCAGTGTCAAGGCCATAGCGGCCGGCAGGGTGGTGCAGAGCGCGTTCCGCGGCGGGTACGGCAACCTCGTTGCCGTGGAGCATGCGGACGGCATGACCTCTCTCTACGGGCACAACTCGCAGCTCATCGCCAAGGTCGGGGACCAGGTCCAGGCCGGCGACACCATCGCACTCTCCGGCTCCACCGGACGATCAACCGGTCCTCACCTGCACTTCGAGCTCTGGAAGAACGGAGCCAACGTCACCCAATCCTACCTCAAGACCGGATCCGGCCTCCCCGAGGTCGCGGGCAGCATCAGAAGCTACCTCCACAGCGACGGCTCCATCGTCTTCACCAATATCAGATGACAATTGCCGGCTGCGCCCCAGATCGATTCCCGATCAGACCCCGGAATGACATCTAATATCGCGGCCCTGTCTCGGGAACGTCAACTTCACCCGAGGGCCGCCATCGCTCATGACAACTTGAGGCGTCATGCCCGAGCGCTTCTATCGGGCATCCAGCTTCTGCGCATCGGCTTTATCTTCCTCGCCTCCCCTTATTTACTCCCCTTATTTACACGCCTCGTGGCCTGGCCCTTACATCCTCTTCTTCACATGCCTCGTCGCCTGGGCCTCCCACGGATTGTCCGGCCAGGGGTGTTTCGGGTAGCGCCCCTTGAGCTCCTTGCAGACCTCCCTGTAGGCTCCGTTCCAGAAACTGCGCAGGTCGCTGGTGACCTGGATGGGACGGCGCGCGGGCGACAGCAGGTGGATGATCACCGGCACCCGGCCGAACGCCACCCGCGGCGTTTCCGCCAGCCCGAACATCTCCTGGAGTTTCACCGACAGATAAGGCTCCCCATCTGCCGGGTAGTGCACCTGCACCCGGGACCCGCTCGGGACCGCCAGGTGGGTGGGAGCCCCCTCCTCGACAGCCTTCTGCTGCGACCAGCTCAGGATCGCCTTCAGCGGGGAGAGAAGATCCACCCGCGCCAACTGGTTGAGGGTCCTCACCCCGTCCAGGTACGGCACCAGCCAGTGCCGCAGGTTGTCGGTGAGGGCCTGATCGGAGAGGTCGGGCAGGCCCTCTTCCGGGAGGACCCGGGCCAGGAACCGCACCCGGTTCCGGAACTCCGTCGCCTGCTCGCTCCAGTTGAGGCCGGCGATTCCGGGGCCGGCAAGAATCCCCTCGACCAGCGCGGCGGTGACCTCTTCCCTGCCAGGGGTTACCGGCCGCTCCGAGAGAAGAACGGCCCCCAGCCGCTCCTCTTCGCGGGCGACCACCCTCCCCTCCCGGTCATCCCAGAAAACCCGCCGCCCCCGGGTGATGGCTGCGGAGCAGGCGGAGCGGACCGCTTCAAGGGTGACGGCGCTCGCCATGTGTATCTCCCCCTCCGCGCCGCCCCCTGCGACATCTACCGCCACAACCCAGGGCTGACCTCTGAGGTTGCTGCGCTGGGAGAGGCGGGCGCCCCCGCCGTTGGCCATCAGGTAGCGCCCTGAACCGGGGCTCCGTTCCCTGGCAACCCTGTCCGGATAGGCCTTCATGAGGAGTTCCCCCACCGCTGCAGCGTCTGCCCCCCGTACCCTCTCCCTCTCAGGAACTCCGACCGTTTTGCGGAAATACTGCGCCACCCGTTCCACGGTCCGCGCCCCCTGCGGGTCCAGGCGCTCTTCGAGGGCCTCCACGCGGTCGAGGACATCGCTCTCCGAGACCGCCCCCGACCCCTTCGGCAGGATATCCCGCTCGGAAAGGAGGGCCGCCAGGGTGCAGGCCAGGGCACCCTTCCCCTTCGCTGCGGCGTAGACGAGCATCGCTGCCAGCCTTGGATGCGTGGGAAGCGCAGCCATCTTCTTCCCCAGACCGGTGATGTTGCCGCGGGAATCGAGAGCCCCCAGCTGGGTCAGGAGCGCCCTCCCCTCCGCCAGGTGTCCATGAGGGGGCTGGTCGAGAAAGGATAAAGAGGCGGGATCGGCCACTCCCCACAGGGCCAGATCGAGAGCCAGCGGGGCCAGGTCGGAGACGCGGATCTCGGGGGGGGTGAAGGGGAGGAGCGTGGCCTGGGTGTACTCGGTCCAGAGGCGGTAACAGATCCCCGGAGCCACGCGGCCGGCGCGACCGGCCCGCTGCTCGGCCGAAGCCGCGGAAATTCTCAGGGTGTCCAGGCGGTTAAGCCCCGAGGACGGGTCGAAGCGGAGCTGACGGGAGTATCCGGTGTCGATGACGACCCGCACCCCCTCGATGGTCAGGCTGGTTTCGGCGATGTTGGTCGCCAGCACCACCTTCCTGCGGTCGGCGGGAAGGATCGCCCGCTCCTGCACCTCGAAGGGGAGATCTCCATAGAGCACCGCCACCACGACATCCGCCCCCAGCCGCTCCTTGAGAAACCGCTCCACCCGCCTGATCTCCCCGGCCCCCGGTAGAAAGACCAGGATGTCCCCGTCGGTCTCGGAAAGAGCGGCGAGCACGGCGGAAGAGGCCGTTTCGGGAAGCCTCGTGGAAGGCTCCGTCCTCAGGTAGCGAAGCTCCACCGGGAACTGCCTCCCCGGGCTCGAGATCAGCGGCGCTCCACCGAGCAGATCGGCTACCGGAGCGGCATCCAGCGTCGCGGACATCACCACGATCCGCAGGTCCTCCCGCAACCCCAGCTGCACGTCCCGGCAGAGGGCAAGGGAGAGGTCACTGGTCAGGCTCCTTTCGTGGAATTCGTCGAAGATCACCAACCCGACGTCCTCGAGGAGTGGATCGTTCTGCAGCCTGCGCGCCAGTATCCCCTCGGTGACGACCTCGATGCGGGTAGCCGAAGAGACCTTGCGATCAAAACGGATGGTGTAACCGACACGCCGGCCGACCTCCTCCTTCAGGCAGGAAGCCATATAGCGCGCGGCATTGACGGCTGCGAGACGGCGCGGCTCGAGCATGACGATGCTCCGGCCGCCCAGAAAGGGTGCATCAAGGAGTGAAAGGGGTACGCGGGTGGTCTTACCGGCACCGGGAGGCGCCTGGAGCACGGCAACATTGCCCTGCTCCAGCGCGGCCCGGAGTTCGGGGAGGATGGCAGCGATGGGAGTTTTCTGCATGAGCGGGATCAGACGAGGAGGCGGAGACCTTCGAGGTCGATCCCGACGAGTGATTCCACGATGTGGCGGGCGTCTGCCAGGCGCTCCTCGGGGTAGCTGTTGGTCACGGCCAGGACATTGAGACCGGCCCCCTTTGCCGAGGTGATGCCGGCGGGGGTGTCCTCGATGGCGATGGACGAGCCGGGATTGACCCGGCCGGGGAAGAGTTCCTGCAGCCTCTGGACGGAAAGGCTGTAACTCTCCGGATCCGGCTTGCTGGCCGAAACCTCGTCCGCGGTGACGATGGCGTCGAAGGCGCCGGTGAGGGAGAGCTGGTCGAGGATGGGATCGATATCGGTGCGGAGAGCACCGCTGCAAAGGGCAAGGGGAACGTTGCCGGAGATGGAGCGGATCAGTTCGACCACGCCGGGATAGGGAGCGACGCCGGCGGAGACGATGCGCAGGAAGGCTGCGGCCTTTTCCTCTATGAAGATTTTCAGCTCCTGGTCGACCAGCTGCCGTCCCGCGATCCGGAAGGCCTCGCGGAAGGCGTCCCTGTCGTCGAAACCCATGTAGTGATCGACGTACTCCTGCCACGAGTAGCCGAGGCCGAGCGGCACCAGGATCTCCTGGAAAGCCTTGTAGTGAAGCGGTTCGGTGTCGACGATGATCCCGTCAAAATCGAATATCACAGCGCTAAGCATGCATGCTCCTGTACTTCATGTTGTACCTTCTACGTTC
>NZ_JBXKJL010000269.1:0-1749 GCF_056994735.1 Geomonas sp. | reverse complement strand
GCCCTGCGGGCGCTCGTGCAGGAGTGGTTGCCCGTGAGGGGAATAAAAAAACCTGACAAGTACCAATCTTCCGCCAGCTTCCAAAACTGTCATTCCCGAAGCGATTCTGATCGGGAATCCAGATCCTAAACGACGTGAAATCTGGATCCCCGATAAGGGCATTCGGGGATGACAATCTCAGAGCGGAAGATTAGCGCCAATCAGTTTCCTCTTTATCCGTCCCTCGCCCTCCGGGAGAGGGTGCCCGAAGGGCGGGTGAGGGAGCTGACAAATTGCGTACTTCGACAGGCTCAGCACGAACGGATCCAGCGGATGCGTACTTCGACAGGCTCAGCACGAACGGATCAAGTTGACGCGTGCTTCGACGAGCTCAGCACGAACGGATCAAGCGGATGCGTGCTTCGACAGGCTCAGCGCGAACGGATCCAGCGGATGCGCGCTTCGACAGGCTCCGCACGAACGGATCAAGCGGATGCATGCTTCGACAGGCTCAGCGCGAACGGATCAAGCGGATGCGTGCTTCGACAGGCTCAGCACGAACGGGCGTGAAGCTGCCCCGGGGTCCCCCCCTTGTCAAAGGGGGGTCAGGGGGGATTGTTTCTCGGTTTTCTCAGATTTTCTCCGTGTCTCCGTGGCTAACGGTTTCCCCGGAAGATTGAGTTTCTATCACGCTGCAGGATCACTGTCAAACCGGTTGACCGTCAACTGTCTCAATGTTAATATGCGCGCCATGAAAAAGTACCCCTATGTAATTACGGTCTCCTCTGAAAAAGGAGGGGTCGGCAAGACGACTCTGGCAACCAATCTGGCAATTTTCCTGAAGGCGCTCGACGAAGACCTGCCCGTCTCCATTTTCTCCTTCGACAACCATTTCACCATCGATAAGATGTTCGCCATCAAAGGGCAGAAGCAGACGGGATCCGTCGCGGACCTGCTCCTCGAGACCCGCGGCTGCGATCTGCTGCACACCGGGCAGTACGGCGTCAACTACATCCCGTCGTCCAACTCCCTTCCTGAACTCAGGGGATCGATGAAGGGGCCGATGGTGCTGGCGAGGCTATTGGCCATGTCGGAGATCCCGGGGGTCCTGATCGTGGACACCAGGCCGGACCTCGACGTCTTGACCCAGAACGCCCTCTACGCGGCGGACCGGGTGCTGGTCCCGATCAAGGACATGGCCAGCATGGACAACTGCCGCAACATCTTCGAACTCTTCGACAAGCGCGGCCTCGACCGCAAGAGCCTGTCGCTGGTCCCCTGCCTGATCGACGAGCGCATCAAGTTCGACGGCATGTTCAAGGACCAGAAGACGCTCCTGAAGGCGTTCGCCATCAACCGCGGCTACCGCTGCTCGGACACCTTCATCTCCAAGAGTCCGAAGGTCGAAAGCCTCAACACCAACCCGGAGGGGAAGATCTACCCGATCCTGACCCACGGGCGCGGCACCGACGTCTTCGGCCAGTTCACCGCCCTGGCCCAGGGCGCACTTGAAGATTACCGGAATACCAGCGAGCCCCGCGCCGTCCTCTTCGACAAGTGGCAAAAGGAAGAGGACCAGCGGAAGAAGGAAGCCTACTTCGGCAGGCTGACCGGCCTCAAGAGCGAGTGTCTGGTCTGCGGCAGGGAACTCGACCAGAACTCGCAGATCGCCTACTACTGCGAAAGTTCCGATGGCGCCACCTGCGGCTACATCGAGGCCGACTGCTTCACCTCATTCCTCATCTCGTCGATCTTCCGTATCAACAGGGA
>NZ_JBXKJL010000268.1:0-1112 GCF_056994735.1 Geomonas sp. | reverse complement strand
TTCAGATCTGGTGAGTAAGGCGGCAGGAAGAACAGCTCGATCCGGTCCTCGTGTTCTTTCAGCCATCTTGCCGTCTCTTTCGACGTATGGTATCTAGCCCGGTCTGCGATGAGGAAGATCTTGCCTTCGATGTCCTGGATCAGGTAGTCCAGGTAGGCGGTGAACAGTGCCGAGTTCATGGATTCAGTGTGAACCATCCAGTGCATGTCGCCGCGCATGCTGATGGCCGATATCATTCCTATTCGCTCGCGTTTCCCGATATGTTCCACGACGGGAGTCTGCCCGACGGGCGCCCAGGTGGTGCCGCCGTGGTGGTCGGTGCGGGATGCCGCCTCATCTGCGAAGTAGATCTTCGCTCCTTCCCGGGCGGCACGCTTCTGGATGGCAGGGAAGGTTTCCTCCGTCCATATCCGCCGTTTTTCCGGGTCGCGTTCCAGTGCCTGGTACACCGGCCGCTGCGGAGAGAATCCGAGCATCTTCAGGATCTTGCCGACGTTCTGCGGCGTGTAGTCGATGCCGAATTCACGTCGGATCAGCTCGCCGGCTATCTTCCTGGTCCACAGGCCGAAATTGAACTGCACCTGGCGGGGGTTCCCCCGGAGCCACGTGTACAGCTGCAGCAGCTGTTTATCAGTCAGCATCCTCTTCCGGCCGGACGCGATTTTCGTGGACAACGCGGCCAGGCCGCCCTCGCGGAACTTGCTTTGCCACTCGTAGACCGATGACTCGGCGACACCCAGGATATCAGCGACTTCCGCCTTGGTATATCCTTGCCGCAGAAGCCGGATAGCGTTAACTCGCTCATCGTTGGTGGACCGCCGTCCCTTGCGCGCCATTCCGCCATTTTAGCATAAATTAGCCAAGGCTCCAGAAACTTAGTTTCTTCTTAAATATTTCACTCGGCGTGTCGCCAGGCTTTTCAGGCTTTCAGGAAATTTCATTCATAAGATCATTGCGCGGGTTCCGGATAAAACTCCTGGAGGATTATGCAAAACCCCGTTTTTCGCAAGCATCCTCGCAGGTCAGAGGCTTGAGGACGGGGAGTTTTGCATAACGCTCAAGGTACAGCGCCAAGCCCAGCCGGAAAACCGGATCGGCCCACAGGCCCGGCC
>NZ_JBXKJL010000267.1:0-5335 GCF_056994735.1 Geomonas sp. | reverse complement strand
CATCCTCCGGGTCATGCTCGCCTTCGACCGGTGGCGGCTGAAGGTTCTGACGACGCCAGTTGGCGTCGACGCAGGGACGGCACCGGTGAATCCGACTTCCGGTGCCGCCCCCCCGCCTCACAAGCGTTGCCCCCCTGAGTACCCGCACCGAATCCCAGCATCATCAGCTCTCCCGACAGACCCTTCCCTGTTCCGCATCGGCGCACCCGCCTAATGAAGGTGAGGCCGGAGCACTGTGGCAAACGGCGGACAGGGAACAGAGCGCTACGTCCTGACAACTCATCACGCCGGATCCCGAAAAAGAGCGCGACCTTTATTCCCGCGGGCGATGACTGGTGTTTTTCATGTCTTTCCCTGTATAATTAATCGGTAATTCCGGAGGACGGGAAAACCCTCATGATGGCCAGCTGGGCGGCACCATTCAGGCCATTATCCAATGAGACAGAGGAAGGGAGCAGACGATGGGAACCTCGGTCGGTGTAGGATACAGTCTTCAGAAGAATCCCGCGGATGCAGGGAAAGAGGCGGCGGTCAAGGCGCTGGAACAGGGGGGAATCGGCAAGCCCGATTTCGTCTTTGTCTTCGGCACCGTCGGCTACAACCAGGAGGCTCTGATACAGGCGGTTCGAGAGGCCACTTCAGGCGCACCTCTTTCCGGCTGTTCCGGTGAAGGCATCATCACCCAGGGGATGGTCGCCGAAACGAATTTCGGGGTTACGGTGATGGCCATAGCCTCCGATGAGCTGAGGTTCGCCAACGTCCGGGTCAAGGAGATCGGCAGCGGAGTCGGCAGGGCCGGTCGCCGCCTGGCAGAGGAACTGCAGCCGCTGCTGGCCTCCGACAGTTTCGCCTGCTTCCTTTTCGTCGACGGCCTGGTCTTCGACTTCGACCCCTTCCACGAGGCCTACGAGAAGGCCATCCACTCCGACAGGCCCCTCCCCTTCTTCGGTGGGCTGGCCGCCGACAACTGGGCCACCCGCAAGACCTACCAGTACCACAACGACGAAGTCTTCAGCGAGGGTCTATCCTGCGTCCTGCTGTCAGGCCAGGGGAAGGTGGCCCACGGCGTCAGCCACGGCTGCGTCCCGATCGGCACCAAACGGACCATCACCCGCAGCAAAGGAAACATCATCTACGAGATCGACGGCATGCCCGCCCTCGACGCCCTGAAGGACTACGTCGAGGATGGTTCCGAGAGCCAGTGGAACAAGATGACCCTGAACCTCTGCCTCGGCTTCAAGACCCCCGAGCACATCAGGAAGGAGTACGGGGAATTCATCGTCCGCTACATGATGGACAAGAACGACAGCGAAGGGTACGTGACCATCCAGTCAGACGTCAGCGAGGGGACGGAACTCTGGATCGTGCGCCGCGACAAGGAGCTGATACGGGACGGCCTGCAGGCCATATCGCGGCAGATCCGTGAGCAGGCCGGCGACGCCAAGCCGAAGTTCGTCATGCAGTTCGAGTGCATGGGGCGCGGGAAGGTGGTCTTCCGGGAGCAGGAAAAGATCGACCTGCTGAAATCGCTGCAGCAGGACCTCGGCCAGGATCTCCCGTGGATAGGATTCTACACCTACGGGGAGATCGGACCCATCTCCACCTACAACTGCATCCATAACTTCACCGCGGTGGTAGCCGCCGTCTTTTGACCCAATTTCCGGTGTTCCTATGAAAGGTGATGACAAGTCCGTCGAGGAGCTGCCCCTGGAAGCGCTGCAAAGGGAAAAAGAAGCCCTTTCGCGGCAGGTGAAAATACTGACCAGGGCGGAGGGGAAGCTCTATGAGTACCAGGAGGAACTCGACGCCCAGTTGAAGGAGTACAAGGAACTCTACGACTTCAACCGGAAGGTCAACGGTACTTTAAACCTCGTCGACATCTTTCATGAAACCGTAGGCTACCTGGTCGAACACCTCGACTACGAAAGGGCGGTTACCTTCTGCAGGGACGATGAGTCCACGAGCTATCGTGTCTGCGCCCTGAACGGCTATTACCAACCGGGCCAGAGGGAGATGATCGCCGGGCTCACGTTACCTTGCGATGCTACAGCACTTTCCCCCCTTCTCACCGGCAGCGACCACCTCGTCTGCAATGCCCGCTCACAGCATAGTGAACTCGTGGAGTTGGGGTCCAGGCTGCTGATGAGGGATTTCCTCATCTACCCCCTGGGGTCCCACCTGCCACCGCGGGCGCTCATCGCCGTAGGAAACTCCGCCGACAACGTCGTCTTCTATCGCAGGATAGATGAAAGCCCCGGGGCTCTCCTCAGCATCGGGAACGTGGCCGGCCTGGTCTCCTCGGTGATAGAAAACCGGATCTTCTATGAGCAGCTGGAAAAATCACGCGAGCAGGAAAGGGTGGCCGAGGCCAAGTACCGGAGCATCTTCGAGAACGCGATCGAAGGGATCTTCCAGAGGACCCCGGAGGGGCGCTACCTTGACGCCAATCGTGCGCTGGCCCGCACCCTCGGCTATTCCTCCTCCGCGGAACTCGTCGCCGAGGTCTTCAACATCAAGGACCAGCTTTACGTCGATCCCGCCGACCATGACCACTTGATTGAGCTGCTGGAGCAAAACGGCGCGGTGGAGGCCTTCGAGACCAGGATGTACCGCAAGGACCGCAGGGTCATCTGGGTCTCCCTCAGCATCCGCCTGGTCCGCGACAGCGAAGGACGGGTCCTTTACTACGAAGGGACCACCGAGGAGATAACCGAGCGCAAGAGGTCGGAAGAGGCCCTGCGGGAGAGCGAGCAGAAGTACCGGCACCTTTGCGAGTATCTGGAGGAGCGGGTCAGGGAAGCGGTCGACGAACTGCGCCAGAAGGACAAGATACTGATCATCCAGGGGCGGCAGGCGGTGATGGGCGAGATGATCAGCAACATCGCCCACCAGTGGCGCCAGCCGCTGAACATGCTGGCGCTGCTGGTGCAGGACCTGCTGATAACCCAGAAAAAGGAGGGACTGACCGAGGAGTTCGTCGAGAACAACGTGAAGAGGAGCCTGGAAATCATCCGCCAGATGTCCAAGACCATCGACTATTTCAGGTACTTCTTCAAGCCCGACAAGGAGAAGGTCGAGTTCAGGGTGGCGGAGAGCATCGAGAAGACCATGGTCATCCTCGACGGAAGCTTCAAGTCCAGTGACATCCAGACCGAATTCTGCGCCACCGGGGACCCGGTGATCGACGGATTTCCGACCGAATTCGTGCAGGTTCTGCTCAACATCCTGATCAACGCCCGCGATGCCCTGGTTGCCCGTCGCCCGGAGCATCCGCTGATCAGCATCAGGGTGATGACGGAGGGGGAGAGGACGGTGGTGACCATCTCCGACAACGCCGGCGGCATCCCCGCAGAGATCATGGACCGCATCTTCGAGCCCTACTTCACCACCAAGGGTCCCGAGCAGGGGACCGGCATCGGCCTCTTCATGTCGAAGACCATCATAGAGAGGAACATGGGCGGCCGCCTGAGCGCCCGCAACCTCCCCGACGGCGCCGAGTTCCGCATCGAAGTATAAATTCCCATCCGACCCAGCTTAAAGAACGCGCTCCGGCTGCGCGGCTACGGTCCCGTCTCGAAATAGCAGCTCGTCCGCCAGCGGCCACCGCCCTACCCGCCGATTTCCCCCTGTGCAAACTCCCCCTTCCCTCGTGGGAGGGGGTCAGGGGTTGGGGGAAAGTGCCGCGACATCCCTGTCGACCCTCCAGAAATCCTCTACATCCTTCAATATCGCCTGCGACACCAGCTCCGAGGCCTCCTCCGCGAACCAGTCAGCAGGCATGGCGCTGGCGTACCCCCCCTCCAGGAAGCGGTTGTCCATGAGCACGATGATGCCGCGGTCGGTCTCCGAGCGTATGACCCGGCCGGCAGACTGGACCGCCTTGGCCATGGCGGGAATGGTATAGGCATAGTCGAAACCGGCCTGGTAATGGCGCTGGTAGTAATCCTTCATCTGCTCCCGCTCCAGGTCGAAGGTAGGGAGCGGCGGGCCGATCACGAAGGCCCCGATCGCCATCTCCCCCGCATAGTCGACCCCCTCGGAAAAAGAGCCGCCCTGGACGGCGAAGACCACTGTCGGCTTTTCACCTCCCCGCAGCTGGTCGAGGATCTCCTCCACCCGGGAGGGCTTCATCTTCCTCTCCTGCCTGAGCACCACGAAACCCGGCGGCTCCTCGAAGAGCTCCGCCACCCTGTCGAGGAAATCGAAGCTGGGGAAGAAGGCCAGGTAGTTCCCGGGGCGAAGCGCGGTGATCCTCGCGATGACGTCGGCGATCCTGGCATAGTTCCGCTCGCGGTTGGCGTACTTCGTCGAGACCTGCGGGATGATCATCAGCTTGCGCCGGTGTCCGGGAAAAGGGCTGGCAAATTCAGCGGTGCGGACGGCATCGAGATCGAGCCCGGAGAGCCTGGCGTAGTAGTCGAAGGGCTTCAGGGTGGCTGAAAAGCCGACCACCTGCTGGTAGTCGCCGTAACACTCCTTCAGCATGGCCGAGGCATCGCAGCAGGTGATCTTCACGCTCCCCCCGCTTCTGTCGGGGTGGAAGGTGGTGAAGAATTCCTGCTTCTCCGACTTCGCGGCCAGCTCCATGATCTGGGCGAACTCCGACCAGTAGTAGGTGAGCCTCAGCACGGGGTCCAGCTGCCTGATCTCCGCGTCCGACTCGAGGTAGCGAGAGAGAAGGGCGCGCAGCTTCGCGTCGTGGCCCAGGAAGAGCTCCACCGGCGGGTCGATTCTGGAGGGGCTCGGGCTCATGCCTCCGCGGCAGGAGGCGATGGCGCGTAGGCAGCCATCGAGGAGCTCCTCCCCCTCCGCCCTGAAAGGAGAGGGGAGCTCCCGAAGCTCTGCGCGCATCCCTTCCAGCACCAGGGATGAGAGCCTCGGGGAGTAGTAGTCCATGGCCCGGGCCGGGAGGTTGTGAGACTCGTCTATCACCAGGTTCGGCTTTCCCGCCTGGTCGACCGCGATGGCGGTGGCGCGGCTGAGGGCCGAGCGGGGAGCGAAGACGTAGTTGTAGTCGCAGATGACGACGTCGAAGAGCCTGGCGGAGTCGATCTGCAACTCGAAGGGGCAGACCTGGTACCCTTCCCCCAGCTCCCGGAAGACACGCGCCTTCAGCTTTCTCTTCCTAGCCAGGATCTCGATGATGCCGTGGCGGGCAACCTTCCCGTAGTAATCCCGGGCGTACTCGCAGTATTCCGGGGTGCAGAGAGGCTCCTCCTTCAGGCAGATCTTCCCCTTGGCCGTGACGGAGAGGGATTTGAGCTTGGCCCCGGCCAGCCGGAAACGCTCCGCGGCATCCTCCGCCACAGAATGCTGGCTGTTCTTGGGCGTCACG
>NZ_JBXKJL010000266.1:0-7475 GCF_056994735.1 Geomonas sp. | reverse complement strand
GCGCTCTTCCAGGTGGCCAACAACGAGCGGCGCCTGAACAAGGTGCTGTACCGGGCCCCCGGCAGCGACAAGTTCGTTGAGAAGTCGTGGGACTGGGCGCTGGAGCGGATCGCCAGCAACATGAAGGAGACCCGCGACCGCAGCTTCAAGGCCAAAGAGATCAATAAGAAGGACAACAAGGAATACGTGGTCAACAGGACCGAGGGAATGGCGTTCCTCGGCGGCGCCGGCCTCGATAACGAGGAGTGCTACCTCTGGAGCAAGTTTGCCCGCGCCATGGGGGTCGCCAACCTCGAACATCAAGCCCGAATATGACACTCCGCTACAGTCGCCGGTCTGGCGGCTTCGTTTGGACGTGGGGCAATGACGAATCACTGGATAGACCTGAAGAACGCGGACGCCATCCTCGCCATAGGATGCAACCCCGCTGAGAATCACCCGATTTCTTTCAAATGGATCGAGCAGGCCCTGGACAACGGCGGGAAGCTCCTGGCCGTCGATCCCCGCTTCACCAGGACCGCCTCCAAGGCGGACCACTACGCCCAGATCCGTCCGGGCACCGATATCGCCTTCCTGGGCGGCCTGATCAATTACGCGATCACGAACCACCTCATTCACGAGGAGTACGTCCGCGAGTACACCAACGCGGCCTTCATCGTCAATGAGAAGTACGGCTTCCAGGACGGCCTCTTCTGCGCCTACGACGAGAAGGAGAAGACCTACGACGTCAAGGCCCTGGCCTACGAGCTGGACGGGGCGGGGAATCCGAAGCTCGACAAGTCCCTCAGGAACCCGCGCTGCGTCTACCAGCTCATGAAGAAGCATTTCTCGCGCTACACGGTCGACATGGTCTGCTCCATCACCGGCACCAAGAGGGAAGAGTACGTGGCCGTCGCCAAGGCCTTCTGCTCGACCGGGCGCGCCGACAAGGCGGGGACCATCCTCTACGCCATGGGCATCACCCAGTCGACCCACGGCACCCAGAACGTGCGCGCCACCGCCATGCTGCAGCTTCTGCTGGGCAACATCGGCATCGCCGGGGGGGGCGTCAACGCCCTCAGGGGCGAGAGCAACGTCCAGGGTTCCTCCGATTACGGTCTCCTCTTCCACCTCCTCCCGGGGTACCTGAAGTCGCCGGAGTTCGACAACGTCGACCTTAAGGCCTACCTCGAGAAGTGGACGCCGAAGACCAAGGACAAGAAGAGCGCCAACTGGTGGGGCAACACGCCGAAGTACACGGTCAGCATGCTGAAGGCCTGGTACGGCGACAACGCCACCGCCGAAAACGGCTTCTGCTACGACTACCTTCCCAAGAGAAGCGGCAACTACTCCTTCGTGAAGCTGATGGAGAAGATGGGCAAGGGCGAGCTGGACGGCCTGATCTGCATGGGGCAGAACCCCGCGGTCGGCGGGCCGGATTCCACCAAGACCCGCGAAGGGCTGGGCAAACTGAAGTGGCTGGTGGCGGTCGATCTCTGGGAAACCGAGACCTCGATCTTCTGGAAGCGTCCGGGCGTGAACCCCAAGGAGATCCAGACCGAGGTCTTCCTCCTTCCGGCAGCATCCTCCGTCGAGAAGGAAGGTTCGATCTCCAACTCCGGGCGCTGGGCACAGTGGCGCTACAAGGCGGTCGAGCCGGTGGGCGAGGCCAAGAGCGACCTCTGGATCATCAACCAGTTCGCCATGAGGCTCAAGAAGGCCTACCAGAAGGGGGGCACCTTCCCCGAGCCGCTCACCAAGCTCACCTGGAACTACGGCGCCGAGGAGCCCGACGTCCACCTGGTGGCCAAGGAGATCAACGGCTACTTCACCAAGGACATGAAGATCGTCGACAAGGACAAGACCCTGGAGTTCAAGGCCGGCGACCAGGTCCCGATGTTCAAGTACCTGCAGGACGACGGCTCCACCGTTTCCGGCTGCTGGATCTACTGCGGCTCCTACACCAAGGACGGCAACCAGATGGCTCGCCGCGACGCGACCGACCTCCCCAACAAGCTGGGAATGTTCCCGAAATGGGCCTGGTGCTGGCCGGTCAACCGCCGCATCATATACAACCGCGCCTCCGTCAACCCCGACGGCGTCCCCTTCAACCCCAACCGCCCGGTCATCGCCTGGGACGGGCTGGAGAAGAAGTGGAAGGGGGACGTACCCGACGGCCCCTGGCCGCCGATGAAGGACGACAAGGAAGGGAAGTACCCCTTCATCATGGTCCCCGAGGGGCACGGCCGTCTCTACGCCCTGGACATGAAGGACGGTCCCTTCCCCGAGCACTACGAGCCGATCGAGAGCCCGGCGAAGAACCTCCTTTCCAAGGAGCAGCACAGCCCGGCGGTCAAGGTTCCGGCCAACATGACCAGCGACACCGCCAAGTTCCCGTACGTCGGGACCACCTACAGGATGACCGAGCACTGGCAGGCGGGCGCCATGACCAGGAGCCTTCCCTGGCTGGTGGAACTGGTCCCCAACATGTTCGTCGAGATCTCGGAGACCCTGGCAACGCAGAAGGGGATCAGCACCGGCGACAAGGTGCGGGTGACCACCATGCGCGGCACCATCGAGGCCAAGGCGCTGGTGACTTCCTGGCTCAAGCCCTTCAACGTACAAGGGAAAATGGTGGAGCAGGTAGGACTTCCCTGGCACTTCGGTTATGCCGGCCTTGCCACCGGGGACAGCGGCAACGTCCTTACGCCGTCGGTAGGATGCGCCAACACCAGCATCCCCGAGTTCAAGGCGTTCCTTTGCAACATCGAGAAAGGGGGTAAGCGGGCATGAGCGAAATGACCAATGACTATTCGAAGGCGAAAGCCTTCTTGATCGACATGACCAAGTGCACAGGCTGTCGCGGCTGCCAGGTCGCCTGCAAGCAGTGGAACCAGCTGGACGCGGAAAAGACCAGCTTCTTCAGCGGGGAAGGGTATCAGAACCCGCCGCTCATGTCGGAGCACACCTTCACCAGGATCAAGTTCCGCGACTACGAGAAGAACGGGCAGAACGAGTTCGCCTTCTACAAAGAGATGTGCATGCACTGCAATGAGCCTGCCTGCGCGTCGGTCTGCCCGGTTGGCGCCTTCAAGAAGACCAAGGAAGGCCCGGTCACCTATGATGCCAGCAGGTGCATCGGCTGCCGCTTCTGCATGGTCGCCTGCCCCTTCGGCGTCCCCAAGTACGAGTGGAGCAAGGCGCTGCCGCTGGTGAAGAAGTGCACAGGCTGCTACTCCAGGATCAAGGACGGCAAGAAACCGGCCTGCGCCACCACCTGCCCGTCTGCCATCAGCTACGGAACCCGCGGAGAGATGATCAAGGAAGCAAAGCGCAGGATGGCGCTGCGCCCCGAGAAATATCTCAAGAAGCTCTACGGCGAGGAGGAGGCTGGCGGCACCAGCGTCATCTACCTGACCGCGCTTCCCTTCGACGAACTCGGCTTCAAGCACGTCACCAAGCGTCCGCTGCCGTCCTACACCTGGCAGGCGCTGCGCCTGGTCCCGGGGATCTTCCTGACAGTCGGCGGCTCCCTGTCCCTTCTCTCCTGGTTCACCCACAGAAAGGAGCGGGTGAAGAAGGAAGAAGAGCAGAGGGCGCAGGCCGCTAAATCACAGAGGGAGGAGAGCTAATGACCGCCGCGAAAATCATCATCAACGAAATCAAGGGATACCACCAGTTCGTGAAGTTCCTGATCGGCCTGGTCACGCTCGCCGTCTTGGCCTCCATGGTCCGCTTCGTCTTCGGCCTTGGCGTTACCACCAACCTCAATGACACCTTCCCGTGGGGACTGTGGATCTCATTCGACGTCGTCACCGCCGTGCCGCTTGCGGCCGGCGCCTTCACCCTGGGCGCGATCGTACACTGCTTCCACATCAAGAAGCTCGAGCCTCTGGTGCGCCCCGCCATTGTCACCGGATTCCTCGGCTACTCCCTGGTCTGCGTGGGCCTGCTGCTGGACCTGGGGCAGCCCCAGCGAGGCTGGCACACCCTGGTGTACTGGAACCCGCACTCCCCGATGTTCGAGGTTTCCATGTGCGTCATGGCCTACACCACGGTCCTCTTCCTGGAGTTCCTGTCGCCTGTCTGCGAAAAGTTCGGCTACCACGTGCCGCTCAGGCTGCTGAGGACCCTGGAGATGCCGCTGGTCGTTGCGGCGGCCTCGATCTCGACCCTGCACCAGTCCTCCCTGGGGACCTTCTTCCTGATCGCCGTCGATAAGCTGCACGCGCTCTGGTACAACCCGCTTTTGCCGCTGCTCTTCTGGCTCTCCGCCATGTGCGCCGGCATCTCCATCATCATCGCCGAGGCCACCATGAGCCACAAGTGGATGGGGCAGGCCGATGAATCCGAACTCCTGGAGACGCTGGCCAAGATCCTACCCTGCGGGCTGATCGTCTACCTGACGGTCAAGGTCTTTGCCCTGGTGGCTCTCACCGACGGCCCGCTCTTCGACCGCCCGGTGCTGGTTCTGCTTTTCGCCGTTGAGGTCCTCGGCGGCGTCGTGGCGCCGATCGTCATGCTGATGAACGAGAGGATCCGCGAGGACAGCAGGCTCCGCTCCACCGCCGCCTGGCTGGTGATCGGCGGGCTGATCCTGAACCGCTTCAACGTCTCCATGTTCGGGATGATGCAGAAGGGGACCATGTACTTTCCCTCCTTCATCGAGACCATCGTCACCGTCGGCATCATCGCGGCGCACATACTCTTCTTCGTGCTGATCGCCAAGTACTTCCCGATCTTCGAGCACCATCCGGAGACCGTCGACTACTCGATCCCCGACAGCTTCAGGAAGACCGACAACGCCTCCGGCCACCACGGGAAGGTCGGAAGCGAAGCCTGAGGCGCCTCATCTCTCCCCCTCCCTCCAGGGGAGGGGGATGCAATCGCCCCCCTTTGACAAAGGGGGGCGGGGGGATTTAGCGCTGCCGGCAGCACCACCGAAATTCACCTTCCACCTCCCCGCCTCCCTCCCTCCAGGGGAGGCGGGACTAGCAGCAACCTGAAAGGAGCCGAAGTTGGCGACCAAGATATATAACTTCAGAAAAGGGACCCTCGAGGCTGAGGAGGGGACACTGGTCAGCGAGTTCCCCCTTCAGCTGGTAGTGAACGGCCGCGAGATCGCCACCCTGATCGCCTCGCCTCACGACCTGCGCTTCCTGGTGGCTGGCTTCCTGCGGCTGCAGGGATTCGTGGAATCGGTGCAAGACTTCCTGGCGCTCTCGGTCTGCAATGACTTCGGGGCGGCCAGCGTCACCATCCGGGGGCAACTGCCTGACCGGCTGAAACCGGTCCTGACCTCCGGCTGCGGCACCGGGATCAGCTTCAACCTTCCCAAGACGGGAGAGAAGAGGGGAGCCTCCGGGGTGCACGCTCCCGAGACTGTATTCGCGCTGATGGACGAACTGGCCCGGAAGTCGGAAGGGTACAAAGCTCACGGCGGCATGCACTCCGCCGGGGTAGGGGATGAGTCTCTCCTGCTGCATGCCGAGGACATCGGCCGTCACAATACCATCGACAGGATTGCCGGAGAGGCCCTCCTCAAGGGGGTCTCGCTCGCCGGGAAGATCCTGGTCACTTCTGGGCGCGTCTCGACCGAGCTGGTAGCCAAGGCTTCGCTCCTCGGCATCGACGTCATCGCCTCGCGTACCTCCCCGACTGACATGGCGGCACGGATGGCAGACGAGGCCGGCATCACCCTCATCGGTTACGTCAAGGCCGACCGCTTCAAGGTCTACACCCACCCCGAGGGGCTCTCTGTCGGATGTGATAAAGGGAAGATCGCCGGTGTCACCGGCGTCATCCTGGCAGGCGGGGCGTCCAGCCGGATGGGGAGCAACAAGGCGCTCCTTCCTCACAGAGGCGGGCGTTTCATCGAAAGCATCTACCGCGAATTGAGCGAGATCTTCGACGAGGTAGTCCTCGTTACGAACACGCCTGAGCAGTATCATTTCCTCCCTTGCCGGAAAGTCGCTGACGTTTTTGAAGGGATGGGGGCTCTGGCAGGGATTCACGCGGGATTGGCAGATAGTTCCAATCCAGCCGTCTTTACGGTGGCCTGTGACATGCCGCATCTGGATCCGTGGCTGATCAGGCATATCGCCAACAGGGGGATCGGATGTGACGTCGTCCTGCCGCGCAGCCCGTATGGTTATGAGCCGCTGCACGCACTGTATCGGAAAGGGGCGCTGCCCGTGATGGAAGAATGTCTCCGGAAGGGGCAGAGACGGATCGTGTCGATCCTGCCGCATCTGAGGGTGCGCGAAGTATCGTCGGACGAGGTGGCACGATTCGATCCCGCCTTCGACTCCTTCAGCAATATCAACACGCCGGAAGAGTATTACCAGCTGAGAAATACCGGGAAGGTGAACGCAGTTGCCGACTTCCCGACCCCTGAAGCCACGGCTCAAAAGGCACAGGCGTAAAAAACTTTTACCACAGAGGAACGAACACAGAGGTCTTCACAGAGGACACGCAGGGAAAGGCTAGGAACCGAGGAAACAGAGAAACAGAAGAGGTCGCCGGACGTCTGCGTGAACGGGACAAGCAACGTCCCCCCCCTTTAACAAAGGGGGGACAGGGGGGATTTGCTTTTCAGGTCGCCCTTCTGTAACATACGCAGAGACTTTCACCGCATCATCACAGGTTTTTAGATCAAAGGAGAAGTAACATGTTCGGAATCGGTATGCCAGAAATGATCATCATCCTCGTCATAGCCCTTGTCGTAGTCGGGCCTGCAAAGCTTCCCCAACTGGGTCAGGCACTGGGCAGCGGCATCAGGAACTTCAAGAAAGCCTCCACTGGCGATGATGTGGTGCAGTTGAACGAGGAACCCAAAGCTTGATGTAGCACGGCAACACCCCTCCCTTCAGTGCCATCCGCCCGCAACTCGACGTTGCGGGCTTTTTTTTGGCTCCTCGTCACTGATACTCAATCCTTCTAGTTTGCCATTAGATACTAAGCTTAAGTTCACAACTAACCAGCTTCGTCGTCACGCAGGATGGGTGATGCTTGCGACTGACCGGCATTGTCATAGGTACAGTCATATCTATTGATGCAATTACTGATTCACTCTTTTAAATTGATATGAACTAACTCTACGTGCTATCCTGCACCTGTTACTGTAATAATTAAATAAAACTCAGATATAGAAACTAGAGGGTATTATGGGAAGTGTGGCACTCCGTAAGCTGTTACTTGTATCTCTGTTATTTGTCCTGTTGTGCCCAGTGGTTTGCAATGCCCAGGCGGATGAAGGTTACATGCTGGAGCAGGCAAGACAGCATTATTCGACTGGCGGGTACTACTACGCGACGAGCTGGCTGGAAAGAGTCCTCAAGTACTATCCCGATACGAAACACCGCGACGAGGTCCTGACTCTTATGGCGAAGGCTTACGCCGCGAGTAACCGCGAGGAAAAAGCCGCCGGCGCCTTGACTGCTCTTATAAAAGCATATCCGCAAGCGGCAGCATCGCTGGACCCGGAGCTCCTTAAA
>NZ_JBXKJL010000265.1:0-19948 GCF_056994735.1 Geomonas sp. | reverse complement strand
GAGATAGGCTTGAGCCTTCCCGAGAGGCGGGTCTGCTCGCCGCGCCCCCTGCCGTATCCGACCATCTGCCTGAAGTAGGCCCGGTAGGTCGGGCGCTGGCTGCGATAGACCGCGAGTTCCGGATCGTGGACCAGCGACTGCCCCTCATGAAGCAGGCGGTCCATCAACTCGTTTTCCTCGTTCGGATAAAGCCGCGAGTCCAGCCCGCCGTGCGCCAGGAAGACCTCGCGCCTGAAGCAGAGGTTGCAAAGGATCAGCTCGCTGTCGTCGGTCCGCCGGGCACCGCCGCTTTTCCGGTAGCGGTTCCGCACCCCTCCCCCCCCTACCGGCGAGGTGAGGGCGATGCCGATCGCTCTTTGCAGCGGGGAATCGCTCTCTGGCGTCAGCGACGGTCCGCCGGCCGCCGCGACATCGGGCTCTGCGAAATGACCTGCCGCGCGCTCGAGAAAACCGGGGTCGACGCGGGAATCGTCATCCAGGAAAAAGAGGAGCTCTCCCTCTGCCTGCTGCGCCGCGAGGTTCCGCTGTGCGCTCGGCACCCGGCCATAGGCGACCAGCACTTCGAAGAGGTCGCTGGGATAGGTGGCCCGGGCGATGCCGGAGAGGGCGCGAACTTCTCCTCCCGGCTTGACCGGAATGATGATGGATACCTTGGGCAGCGTCATAAGGGGCGAGGGCCGCAGGGAAATCCAGCCGGCTGGAGGCCTGGCCCGCCGCGCCTGCTAGTTGACAACTGCCTTCTCCCGGTCGTAACGGTAGGTCCTGTGGCAGCCGGCCAAGCACCCGCCACCGGTGGGGGTCTTGGTGTAGCGAATCGGAATGTCCCAGGTGCCGAATCCAGGGGCCTTCGGGTAGATCAGGCGGTCCTGGGATGAGGCATGGGGATTGTGGCACATCCTGCAGGAGCGTCCCTTGCCCGGCTTGTTGACGTGGAGGGCGTGCAGGTTGCGGTCGCCGTTCCTGAAATTGGTGGAGGTCTCGGTCTTCACCTCTGCGGCCAGTGCCGGATTGTGGCAGGTGAAGCAGAGCGGGAAGGCGTCGGCCGAGAACGGGCGGTACAGCTGGGTCGGCAGGTCCGCCCTGAGGATCTTCCGGTTGGGCGAGCCGTGCACCAGGTGGCACTTGGTGCACTCGCCGGTCGCAACCGGCTTGTGCAGCGACTTCCCGACGCCGAGGCTTCCGTCATGGCACATGAAGCAAAGCTGGGCTCCCGGCTTCTTGAGCAGGTATCTCCCCTCCGACTGGTGGGCGTCATGGCATGCGAGACATTCGCCGTTGGCTACCGGACGATGGGTGAAGGCGGCCCCGGTGAAGCGCTCCTTGGGATGGCAGCGGAAGCAGAGGACGGGAGGGGGATCCTTCAGCAGCGACTTGTTGTCGGAGCTGTGGTGCATGTGGCAGGCGGTGCAGTTGCCCTCGCCGACCGGCTTGTGCATGAAGGGTTTGTCTTTTTTCAGAAGGGTGGTGTGGCAGTGGACGCAGAGCTTTTCCCTGGGCACCACGAACCCCATGCTCCCCTTCCCCAGGGGGTGGTCGTCGGATAACTGCTGGTGGCATCTCAGGCACTGCCCGGCACCAACCGGCTTGTGGACTACGCTCCCGGTTGCGAGTTCCCGGTGGCAGGCGCTGCACTTGAACGGCTCGGCCACTGCCCAGCGGGGCAGGAGCAGGAGGCCAAGAATGATAAGAGCGGCTGCCGGACTAAAACCTACGGAACGTCGCATGATGAAAAGCCCCTTCGTGAAACTGTTGCAGGATGGTTCAGTGCTTAAATCCCCCCCTGCCCCCCTTTTTCAAGGGGGGGAGAGGATGAGGTGCTGGCAAAGGGGGAGAGGACGACTCTAAATTCCAACGGGAGCAGACGGGCGGCTCACGTTGCGGAACGGTATTACCTGCTACTTCCCGTAGCTGTGCAGACCGGACAGGAAGAGGTTGACGCCCAGGTAGCAGAAGATGGTGGCGGCGAAGCCGATGACGGAGAGGATGGCGGCCCTGCGCCCGACCCAGCCGCGGGTGATGCGGGCGTGGAGGAAGGCGGCGTAGACGAACCAGACGATCAGCGACCAGGTCTCCTTCGGGTCCCAGCTCCAGTAGGTGCCCCAGGCGTAGTTGGCCCAGGCGGCGCCGGTGACGATCCCCAGGGTCAGGAGCGGGAAGCCGATCATGATGGCCTTGTAGTTCAGGTCGTCGAGGATCCTGATCGAAGGGAACATGGAGAGGACGCCTCCGGCGGCGCTGTCTCCGCCTCCCTTTTCCACCTGCTCCCTTATCAGGTACATGATGGAGATCCCGCAGGCGACGGCGAAAGCGGCGTAGCCCAGGAAGCAGGTGATGACGTGGTACATGAGCCAGTTACTCTGCAGCGCCGGGACCAGCGGCTCGATGCCGCTGTCCAGCCCCAGCTGCGCCCAGGCCATTCCGAAGAGGGCGAAGGGAACGACGAAGAAGCCGACCGCCCGGTACTTGTACTTGAAGTCGATGATCAGGTAGATCAGCAGGATGGTCCAGGAGAAGAAGACCACCGACTCGAAGAGGTTGGAGAGCGGCGCGTGGCCATGCCCCTGGTCATAGGACTCCTTCCAGCGCAGGGCGATGGCTGCGGTGTGGACGAGGAAGCCGAAGAGGGCCGAGTAGGTCCCCGCCAGCCCGACCGCCTTGTTACGCGAGGCGAGGAAGGCGAAGAATATGCAAGTGGAAACCATGTACACGATCATGGTTACGTTGAAGAGCATGGAACTGGACATCGATAGAATCCTCCGGTCGGTTCAGTTTACGCGACGATGGGGGAAGCCCCCGGGACTTTAGGCCTTGTTGAGCTTCTGCACCAGTTCCTCGAAGCTGAGCTCGAAACCGGTGGGGTTCTTGCTGGCGGAACCGCCAAGGGTGACGCCGTCATCGGAGATGCGGGCCCAGACCCTCTTGTGGGACATGAAGAAGGCCATGATGATGCCGATGACCATCAGGAAGCAGCCGAACCAGACCACCAGCACGCCGGGGTCCTTGGCGACCTGAAGGCCGGTGAAGAACTTCTGATCCATGCCGTCGAAGTTGATGATGAGGTCCCCGCCGTGCTGGGCGTTGAAGGACTCATACTTGTCGGAGAGAATCACGAAAGGCTGCGGCTGACCGCCCGGCGGGGTGAATTCGACCTGGGCGCCGGGGCCGTCGAAATCCTTCATGAAGGGACGGACGTTCTGGGTGGCTTCCATGACCGAGAGGTAGGCGCCGCCCGGAAGTGCGACCCTCTCACCCTGGCGCACATCGAGTTTCGCCGGAGCCCCCCCCTTGCGGTTACGGACGCTGATATGATAGAGAGCCCCTTCGTCGGCCTGGCCGTAGCTGGACTGGTAGAAGGTGATGCCCTTGTAGGTGAGCGGATCGTTGACGATGACCGGCACATTGGCGAGGCCCTGGACGGGCTGGCCGTTCTCCAGCACGGTCAGCACGCTCTTGAATTCCTTCGGCGCGCCGGTGTCGTAGAAGGAGACGGAGAACTTCTCGCAACGCACCGCGTAACCGAGGTCGACCGTCTTGCCGCTGCGGGACTGAACCTGGGAGATGGAGCCCCCCTCCGGGATGTTGACGTAGGCCTTGTAGCCGAAGAAGGAGCCGATCAGGGCGCCGATGAAGACGATGATGATCGAGAAGTGGACCACGTAGACGCCGAGGCGGGAGTACGGGTTCTTCTGGGCGAAGAGGTGGTAGCTGCCCCCTTCCTCGGTGACCACCGGCTCGGCGAATTCGGCCTTGAGGGCCGAGGCGACCTTCTCCTTGAGCTCCGCCTTAGAGCCGCGCAGCTTCAGCTCAGCCACGTTGGAGAGGGTGTTCTGGAAGCGCTCGTCCATGACCAGCACCGGCTCGGAGACGATCTTCCATACGCGGGGAAGCCTCTTGATCGAGCAGCAGATGAGGTTCAGCGTCAAAAGGTACAGAAGGAGTATGAACCACCAGGAGTGGTACATGTCGAAGAATCCCAGCGCACTGTAAAGACGGATCTTGGTCTCGCTGAGGGTCGCCAGGTATTCACGCTGCGGCCCCTGCTGAATGACGGTGCCGATGATGGAGGTGAGGGCAAGCCCTATGAGGAGGAAGATGGTGAGTCTCAACGAGCAGAAAAAATCCCACAACTGTTGTGCCAGTCCGCGTTTATTCGTTGTCAAGGCAGTCTCCCTAAAGGTGATTTGCTGCTTGTATAAAAATCAAGCAAGCCATTATAGACAAAATGGCAATAAGCGCAAAATAAAAATTACTAATACAAGCGCGCCCCGAAAAAATGGGGTAACAAGATGACCTGTTACCCCATTCCTTTATAAACCCTTCATTCTAAAAGAATAAACTACTTCTTGTGGCACTCACCGCACTTGGTGGGGCCGGCGTTCTTGGTGATGTGGCAACCCTTGCACAGCGCGTGCGCCTTGTCCTTGTCGATGGCGATCTTGGCGGGAGCGCCCTCGCCGTGGCAGGCCTTGCAGGCGTTCTTGGTGCTGTGGGCCTTGTGGTTGAAGGTGACGTTGCCATTCTTTGCAGGGAAGACGACGGTGTCAGCAGCGAACGCGGAGACGGCGAAGGCAAGAGTCAGCGCAACTGCAGCGAAAATGTTCTTCATGAGGATTCCCTCCCTAAGTGGATTATTAACCGGAAGTTATACAACCCGGCCGGCAATGTCAAGGAAAAAGGCCTCGGACGGCGGTTACAGCACCCTTGCCGCCTGCAGGACGGCGTCCTTTTGCTCCACCTCGACCGCCATCTGGGAGCGATAGGCGGAGAACTTGGAACGGAGGCCGGCGTCGGTGAGCGAGAGGATCTGGACGGCGAAGAGGCCGGCGTTCTTGGCGCCCGCCTTGCCGATTGCCATGGTGGCGACCGGGATTCCGCCCGGCATCTGCACCGTGGCGTAGAGGGCATCGACGCCGTTCAGGGCGCCCCCCGGCATGGGGACCCCGATGACGGGGAGCGTGGTCTCCGAGGCGACCACGCCGGCTAGGTGAGCGGCCATGCCGGCGGCGGCGATGATGAGCTGGATCCCGCGTCCGGCGGCCTCGTGGGCCAGTTGGGCGGTCTTTTTGGGAGAGCGGTGCGCCGAGGAGATGCGCATCTCGAAGGGAACGCCGAACTCGGTGAGGATCTTTGCCGTCTCTTCCATGGTGGGCACGTCGGAATCGCTGCCCATCACTATCAGAACTTTAGGATCATTCATATTTCTTAAAAATCTCCTGACATAAATTCAAAACCGTGCTGCCACGGAGGCACGGAGGACACGGAGAAAACCTGAAACAGAAACCAAGGCACTTAGCGCGGGATCAGAATCTGATCATATCTGATTCAACCTGAAAAACATAGAGTAACGGGAAAGCCGACCATCTCGACAAGTTACTACTTGAAAGCCATCCGTTCCTGTCTGTCAAAAGAGGATAAGGCCCCCATCAAGATGCTCTATCTACCCCGTTCGTGCTGAGCCTGTCGAAGCATTCGTGCTGAGCCTGTCGAAGCACGCAAAGATTGCTTTTAAGCTTTACCCCAGCGCTCTCCGTATCTCCGCGGCCAACGGTTCGGTTTTACCTGTTCATCGCCTTGGCGCCGATGTCCTTGCGGCAGTGCATGCCGGGCCAGGAGATGAGCGAGACGCCACGGTAGGCGTTGTCGATGGCTTGCTTGACGGTATCGCCCAGGGCGGTGACTCCGAGAACCCTGCCGCCGCTGGTGACTATCCCCTTATCGGCAGACTTCGTCCCGGCATGAAATACCACCAGGTCATCGAGCTTCGCAGCCTCGTCCAGTCCGGAGATCACGTCCCCTTTCCGGTAATCGCCGGGATATCCCTCCGAGGCCAGCACCACGCAGACCGCTGCCTTGTCGTGCCACTCGATCTCGACCCCGGTGAGGTCACCGGAGGCGACGGCCAGCAGGATCGGGACGATGTCCGATTTCATCCTCATAAGAAGGGGCTGGCACTCCGGATCGCCGAAACGGGCGTTGAACTCGAGGGTCTTGACGCTCTCCCCGTCGATCATGAGGCCGGCGTAGAGGACGCCGCGATAGGTCCTCCCCTCGGCTGCCATGCCGTCGACGGTGCGGCGCATGACCTCGGCCATGGCCTTCTCGTGGATGGCCGGAGTGACCACCGGAGCAGGCGAGTAGGCGCCCATCCCCCCGGTGTTGGGCCCGCGGTCGCCGTCGAAGACGGCCTTGTGGTCCTGGGCGCTGGCCAGCGGAATGATGCGCTTGCCGTCGGTGAAGGCCAGGAAGGAGGCCTCCTCACCCTTCAGGAACTCCTCGATCACCACCCTCGAACCTGCCGCCCCGAAGGCGTTTCCGGAGAGCATGTCGGTGACGGCAGCGACCGCCTCTTCCCGGGTCTGGGCGATGATCACACCTTTGCCGGCGGCGAGGCCGTCGGCCTTGATGACGATCGGTATTCCGGTCTGGTCGATGAAGGCGATCGCCGGCTCGACCTCGGTGAAGACCTCGTAGGCAGCCGTCGGGACGTTGTACTTCTTCATGAGGTCTTTCGAGAACGCCTTGCTGGCCTCGATGATCGCCGCGTTCTTCCTGGCGCCGAAGGCTTTCAGGCCGTGCTCCTCGAAGAGGTCGACCAGTCCGAGGGACAGGGGGAGCTCAGGCCCAACCACGGTGAGTTCGACACCCTCCTCCTTGGCGAAGGAAAGGAGTCCCTGGAGGTCGTCCACCGCCAGATCCACGTTCTGGGCGAGCTGTGCCGTCCCGGGGTTCCCCGGAGCGCAGAAGACCTTTTCCACCATCGGGGATTGGGCGATCTTCCAGACCAGCGCGTGCTCCCTTCCGCCACTGCCAACTACTAAAACCTTCATATCAACTCCTTTGAAACCGTGAAAGGTGAAAGGTGAAAGGTGAAGGGTGAATGGTGAATGGTGAATGGTGAAGGGTGAATGGCGAACCTCTTGCCTTTCTTCACCTTTCACCTTTCACCTTTCACGCCTTTAGTATTCACCCTTCACCCTTCACGCCTCTACGCCTTTAGTGCCTGAAATGTCTCATCGCGGTGAAGACCATGGCGATGCCGTGCTCGTCGGCTGCGGCGATGACCTCCGCGTCGCGCATGCTCCCGCCCGGCTGGATGACCGCGGTGACCCCTGCAGCGGCCGCATTGTCCAGGCCGTCACGGAAGGGGAAGAAGGCGTCGGAGGCCATGACGGCTCCCTGGACGGGGATGCCGGCATGCTCGGCCTTGATGGCTGCGATGCGGGCCGAGTTGACACGGCTCATCTGCCCCGCGCCGACGCCGACTGTGGCATTGCCGCGACCGTAGACGATGGCGTTGGACTTGACGAACTTGGCCACGCGCCAGGTGAAGAGGAGATCCTCCATCTCGGCGTCGGTTGGAGCCCTCTTGGTCACCACTTTCAGCTCGCTGAAGAGGTCGAGGTCGGCGTCCTGAACCAGCAGGCCTCCGTTCACCCTCTTGAAGTCGAGGCGAGCGGCAGGCTTCTCGGGCCAGAAGCCGCACTCGAGGAGACGCACGTTCTTCTTCGCGGAGACCACCTCGCTGGCGGCCTCGGTCACTTTGGGGGCGATGATGACTTCCACGAACTGGCGGTCGACGATGGCCCTGGCGGTCATCTCGTCGAGTTCCCTGTTGAAGGCGATGATGCCGCCGAAGGCAGATTCCGGGTCGGTCTTGTAGGCGGCCTCGTAGGCCTCGAAGATGTTGGAGCCCACGGCGACGCCGCAGGGGTTGGCGTGCTTGACGATGACGCAGGCCGGTCCCTCGGTGAACTGCTTGACGCACTCGAGCGCTGCGTCGGTATCGCCGATGTTGTTGTAGGACAGCTCCTTGCCCTGGAGCTGACGCGCGGTAGCGATCGAAGCCTCTTTCGAGCCTTTCTCGACGTAGAAGGCGCCGGACTGGTGCGGGTTCTCGCCGTAGCGCATCCCCTGGGCCAGACGGTACTGCAGGGTCATGGTATCCGGGAAGGCGGCAACGCCTTCGCCGGTACGGGCGCCGAGCCAGTTGGAGATGGCGCCGTCGTAGGCAGCGGTGTGCTGGTAGACCTTGACGGCCAGGCGGAAATTGGTCTCGCGGGAGACGCTCCCGCCGCTGTTCTTCATTTCCCCCAGCACCTGGTCATAGTCCGCATGATCCACGATGACGGTGACGTCGCGGTTGTTCTTGGCAGCCGAGCGCAGCATGGTGGGGCCGCCGATGTCGATGTTCTCGATGGCGTCCTCCATGGTGCAATCTTCCTTGGCGACGGTCGCCTCGAAGGGGTAGAGATTGACCACCACCATGTCGATCGGCTCGATCCCGTGCTCCTGCATTTTGGCCACGTGCGCCGGGTTCTCGCGCATGCCGAGGATCCCGCCGTGGACCTTCGGATGCAGCGTCTTGACCCGGCCGTCCAGCATCTCGGGGAAGCCGGTGAACTCGGATACGTCCTTTACCGCCACCCCTGCCTCACGCAGCAGCTTTGCCGTTCCGCCGGTGGAGAGGATCTCCACGCCATACCCCGCAAGGGCCCGGGCGAATTCCACCACCCCGGTCTTTTCCGATACGCTGATCAGCGCGCGCCCAATCTTTGCCATCACGTCACTCCTTTTTGGTGCTTGGTTTTTTATGCGAAAAGAATGCAGAACCCCCACAAGCATGACCACAGAGGTCACGGAGGGGGCTCAGAGAACAGACATTATTATCATTATTCTCTCCCTCCGATTGAGGGAGAGTCCGGGATCAAGGATGGTGGCTACTCTGACAGAAGCTTTGGCCTTTCCTCCGGGACCTCTGCGAGGTTTTCCTCCGTGTCCTCCGTGGTCAGGCTTGAGGCTGGGGAAAGTCCAGGTTCGCCAGGAAGCGCTTCTCGAACGCCGGCGTCCCGGAAAGGGGGATCACCCGCACCTCCCGGGCCAGATTCTCGACCCGCTCCTCGCCATCAGGCAAAAGGAGCAGGCGCTCCACACCGGCCAGCGCCCCTTCCCGTACAAATCCGGTGATTCTTACCATGTTCTCGGTGAAAATTCCAACGTTTTTTAGCACCTCGGAAGAGAGGACAGCCCCGAAGGAACCGGTGAGAACGACCTCGGAAAGCGCCTCGAAAGAGAGCCCCGCCTTGGCCAGCAGGATCTCCATCCCGGCTCTCAAAGCCCCCTTCGCCAACTGCAGCGCCCGGATGTCTTCCTGGTCGATAAAAACAATTCCGGCGGCGTCGCGATGGAGCACGAAGGCGGGGGTGCCGTTGACATCCTGCACCCGGTTCCCCAGGTTGGACGCTATCTCTCCCGAAGGAAGAAGCCTCCCCGTCAGATCTATCACCCCGCCGGCAAGGAGTGCCGCCACGGCATCGAGGACTCCCGATCCGCAGATGCCGCGCGGGGGAATTCCGCCTATGGTCTCGATGCTGACCCGATCCCCGGCAATGCTCATGCCGCTGATGGCGCCGGGGAGTGCCGGCATGCCGCAACGGAGGTTTCCGCCTTCGAAGGCGGGTCCGGCAGCGGCGGAGGTGGCAAGGAATCGCTCTCCGTCAAAGAGGGCGATCTCGGCGTTGGTCCCCATGTCGAGGTAGAGGCTGCCGGCCTTCATGCTGTCGCCAAGGCCGAAAAGAAAGGCCACCAGGTCGCCGCCGACGAAGCCGCCAGGGAGGGGGAAGAGATAGGCGGGGATTTCACGGCTCCAGCCTAGATCGACGGTGGTGACCTTCTTGCCTTCGGAGAATAGCGGACGAAAGGGGGGGTAGGCGAGGGAAGCAACAGGAAGGCCCAGGGCAATATGCTCCATGGCCGGGTTTCCGGCGACCGCCACGGCGGCAAGGTCATCATGAGTCGCGCCGGCGTTCTCCAGCAGCTCCCCCGCCATCCGCTCCATCTCCAGGGCAAGGGCACCATTCATGGCGGCAAGGGTCTCGGGGAGTGCGGCGGCAGTAAGGCGGGAGAGGACATCCGCCCCCCACTCCCGCTGCGGGTTCATGGCACCGGAGATGGCGAGGCGTTTTCCGGAATGGGGGTCGATCAGTGACGCAGCAATGGTGGTGGTGCCGAGATCAAAGGCGACACGGAGCCCTTTAGACGAAGACAAGCGCTGTTTCTCCGGCAGGTTCGACCTCCCCGACCAGGGCGGCGAAGGCGCCGGCGGCCTGGGAGCGGATGATGAATTCCCTGGCGTCTTCCGGACCGAGGGAAATCAGCAAGCCCCCCGAGGTCTGCGGGTCGAAGAGAGGAAGGAGCGAATCGGTAGCAATCCCTGCCACATGTGATGCGTAGTAGTCGCGGTTTCGGTAGCATCCAGCCGGGACCATGCCGTCGTTGACGAGTGCGGCCACCCCCTCCATGACGGGAACCCCGGAGAGCTTCATCCTGAAGGTCACCCCGGCGCCGAGCGCCATCTCGCAGGCGTGACCGATGAAACCGAAGCCGGTGACGTCGGTGGCGGATGTGGCTCCGCAGGATACCATCAGTTCTGAAGCCTGGGCGTTGAGCAGGGACATCCACCTGATTGCTTCGCTCTCGAGTTCAGGCTCGATCATCTGCGCCTTGATGGCGGTCGAGACAATGCCGGTGCCGAGCGGCTTGGTGAGGACGAGGAGGTCGCCCGGCCGCGCCGTGCAGTTCCTCACTACCCCGGCGGGATCGATGAGGCCGGTGACGGCCATGCCGAATTTCAGCTCGTCGTCATCAACCGTGTGGCCGCCGACCAGGCAGGCCCCGGCTTCCTTCAGGGCGTGGGCACCGCCGGCGAGAATGGCGGCAAGGATGGAGGTGGGGAGGGTGCAACTCGGGAAGAAGGCGAGGTTCATCGCCGTCACCGGGCGCCCCCCCATGGCGTAGACATCGGAGAGGGCATTGGCCGCGGCGATGCGCCCGAAGGTGAAGGGGTCGTCAACCAGCGGGGTGATGATGTCGGTGGTCTCGACGAGGGCGAGGTCGTCCCCTATGCGGTAGACCCCCGCATCCTCGGCCCCCTCCACCCCTACGATGAGGTTCGGGTCGTTCGAGCGTGTGATATCGCGAATGGCATCTTCCAGGCCCGCCGGGCCCAGCTTGGCAGCTCAACCCGCCGCCTTCACCATCGTGGTCAGTCTCACCGTGCTGTCGTCCATAACTCCCTCTTTGATCGAAAGGCACGAGCCCCAACCACGGAGGACCCAGGGGTGCACAGAGGAAACCAGAACGTCCATTCCTGTTACTGATCAGCGCAAATCTTCCGATATGAGATTGTCATCCCCGAATGCCCTTATCGGGGATCCAGATTTCACGTCGTTTAGGAGCTGGAATCCCGATCAGAATCGCTTCGGGAATGACAGCTTTGGAAGCTGGCGGAAGATTGGTACTGATCAGGTCCCTGTTTGGTTTTCCTCTGTATTACTCCGTGTTCCTCTGTGGTTAAAGCTCTTCAGCTTTTACCCTGTTCGAGCTTTTCTCCGTGTCCCCGTGGCTAATGTTTTTACCCGACGTACACCCTGCGCACCCTGCGTGTGCTGATGCCGCAGAAGATCTCGTAGGGGATGGTGCCGGCCTTCTCGGCCAGTTCCTCGGCGCTGATGCAGTCCCCCTTCGGGTCCGGCCCCAGCAGGGTCACTTCGTCACCGACTGAAACGCCGTCAATGTTCGTGACGTCGAGCATGACCCAGTCCATGCAGACGGTCCCCGCCACCCTGGCCCTCTGCCCGCGGATCAGAGCCTCACCCTTGTTGGTCAGGCTGCGGCAATACCCGTCGGCGTAACCGACCGGCACGCTGGCGATGAGCGCCCTCTTCTCGGCGATATAGCGCCGGCCATAGCTGATGCTGGTTCCAGGCTCGACCCACTTGAGCATAGCCACCCTGCTGGTCAGTCGCATGACCGGCTTCGACTTCACCATCCCGGAGAAATCCCTGGAGGGGAGGCCGCCGTAAAGGACGATCCCGGGACGAGCCAGGTTGCAAAACGGCAGGTCGAGGGTCAGAATCCCCGCGCTGTTGGCGGTGTGCACATAGGTGGGGGAAAATCCGAGACGCCTCGCCTCCGTCACCACGCTGGAGAGGCGCTCTGCCTGCAGCTTGGTAAAATGGCGGCCATCCTCGTCCAGTTCATCGGCGCTGGCGAAATGGGAGAAGATCCCCTCCAGCTGCAGGTTCTTGAACTTCCTGAGCTTGGCCAGGAAAGCCGGCGCCTCGTCATACGGGACCCCCAGCCTTCCCATCCCGGTATCGATCTCGAGGTGGACCTTGGCCTTGCGGTAGCACTTGATTTCCAGGGTGGCCTTGTCGAGCGCCTCCGCCTGGTCCAGCGAGAAGAGCGCGGTGGAGATGTTGAGGCCGATGCAGCGCCGCTCCTCGCCGGGGTAGATCCCGCCCAGGATCAGCACCGGCCGGTAGACCCCGCTCATCCGGAGCTGTACACCTTCGGCGAGGAAGGCTACCGCGAAGGCGTCGACGCCGAGCTTCTCCAGTTCCTCAGATACATATTGAAACCCGTGGCCGTAGGCATCGGCCTTGACCACGGCCAGGATGCCGCAGCCCTTGGGGACTGTCTCTTTAACGAGAGCGAAATTGTGCCGCAATGCGGCGAGATCGATCTCTACAACCGTTGGCCGGCTATCCATATACGTCGTCCCATACTTGCAGGCAAAACAGAATCAGGCTGGAAAGTCCCTTGAAAAACAAAGGAGGACCATCTCAGCCACCTGATTTTTCTACCACTTCTGCCGCTCACTGTAAAGGTAAAAACCCGAAAATAGTTGACTTTGCAAGAGGATTCCATTACCTTACGCCAAGCCATTGAGCCAGCTAGGGGAGTTCGGAAGAACTGAGACAGGCGAGCCTGAACCCTTTGAACCTGATCCGGGTAAAACCGGCGTAGGGAAGCGGCGCGAACTCCGATCACCCAAGACCTCTGGAGCCGTGACTTCCCCGTCGCGGCTTTTTTTATTAGGCCTCCAGCAGAAACAGAAGCGGCTGGAAAGGCACAGAGCCTGAAACCACAGAGGACACAGAGGAATAAAAGGAAATTTAAGACTCTGTGAAGTAGTCGAGCAATTAATATAGCGGCATCGGGTGAAAGCCGTTCCTCTTGTATAGAGGTGTAATCCGAAGTTGATCCGATGTCATCAGATTCAATCCGCGAGATCAAGGTTTAAGAGACTTTCAGCTTTTCTTCGTTCCTCCGCGCCACCGTGGCTAATGGTTTTGAAAGGGATATGGCTTTGCTAAAACTTGTTGTGGATCATCGGGGCAAGGAGCGTTGCATCCAGGGGCTTTACCTGATCACGGACCAGGGGGAGCGGCTGGTTGAGCGGGTCAGGGACGCGCTTGCAGGCGGCATAAACGTGCTGCAGTACCGCGACAAGGAGCGCAGCCCCGAGGAGCGCCTGGCGCTGGGGCGGGAACTCAAGCATCTCTGCACCGAGTACCAGGCGAAGTTCATCGTCAATGACGATCTCGAACTGGCGCTGGCACTCGACGCGGACGGTGTGCACCTCGGGCAGGACGATGGAGACCCCGCTGCGGCACGCGCGGCGCTGGGCCCGAAGAAGATCCTGGGGATATCGACCCATTCCCTTCCGGAGGCGCTGGAGGCCCAGAAGGCCGGCGCCGACTACATAGGGTTCGGAGCCATCTATCAGACCGCCAGCAAGGAAGTCCCGGAAACACGCGGTCCCGAAGGGATCGCCACCCTGAAGGGCAAGATCAGCATTCCGATCGTGGCCATCGGCGGGATCACCAGGGACAATGCCTGCCCCGTGATAGACGCGGGGGCCGACGCCATCGCCGTCATATCCTCGGTCCTGTCCTCGAGGTCCCCGGGGCTTGCGGCCGCCGAACTGTCGCTCCTTTTCAACCGGTCCGCCCCGCACCCCCGCGGCGCGGTGCTCACGGTGGCAGGTAGCGATTCCGGAGGGGGCGCCGGCATCCAGGGAGACCTGAAGAGCATCACCCTGCTCGGGAGCTACGGGGCTTCGGCCATCACCGCCCTGACCGCGCAGAACACCCGTGGTGTCTCTTCGATCCATCCCGTCCCCCCCGCTTTTCTGGGTGAACAGATAGATTCCGTCCTTTCCGATATCCCGATCGACGTGGTGAAGGTCGGCATGCTCTTCTCGCCGGAGAACACCTCGATACTCTCGGACAAGCTCGCGGCCTATGGCATGAAAATCGTGGTGGTCGACCCGGTCATGAGCGCCAAGGGCGGAGCGGCGCTCCTCGAGGAGGAGGCGCTGGCGGTGATGAAGAAGCGGCTGATCCCGCTCAGTTACCTCCTCACCCCCAACATCCCCGAAGCCGAGAAGCTGACCGGCCTCAGCATCGCCGATACGGCCGCAATGGAACTGGCGGCCAGGACGCTGCACCTGATGGGGGCGCGGAACGTGCTGATCAAGGGGGGACACCTCCCCGAGGGAGTGGTCACGGATATCCTCTTCGACGGAACCAATTTCACCCGCTTCACCGCGCCCCGGGTCCTCTCCCGCAACACCCACGGCACCGGGTGCGCCCTGGCCTCGGCCATCGCGAGCTTCCTGGCCCAGGGCGAGCCCCTTCCGGGCGCCATCCTGAGAGCCAAGCTGTTCATCACCCGCGCCATAAAGTTCGCCCAGCCGCTGGGCAGGGGGCATGGACCGGTCAACCACTTCCTGGCCGCGAGAGACCAGGCCGACCCCGAGCGGCCGGGGCAGCCGTAAATAGTACCACCGACCTCTTCCCGAGAGATCGCCCCGCAACGGGAGAGCCGAAGCGGGATGGGGTGCCGGACCGACAACCTGAGTTGAAATGAGATGCCCGACCCACGGGCCTATAAAGGAGCAGTCATGACCCAGCTGGAATACGCCCGCAAGGGGATCATAACCGAGAAGATGCAGCAGGCAGCACTCGCGGAAGGGGTGGAGCCTGAGTTCATCCGTGCCGGGATCGCCGCAGGCAACATCATCATCTGTCACAACAACAAGCACACGAACGGCAAGCCGCTGGCCGTAGGCAAGGGCCTCAGGACCAAGATCAACGCCAACATCGGAAGCTCGGCTGACGACCTCGATATCGAGAAGGAGCTGGAGAAGGCACGTGTGGCGGTGGCAGCCGGCGCCGACGCGATCATGGACCTCTCCACCGGCGGCCCCGTTGACGAGATCCGCCGCGCCATCATCGCCGAGACCTCGGCCTGCATCGGCACCGTTCCCCTCTACCAGGCGGCGCTCGACGCGGTGCGGAACAAGAACAAGGCGATCGTCGACATGACGGTCGAGGACATATTCGAAGGCGTCATCAAGCACGCCGAGGACGGCGTCGACTTCATCACCGTGCACTGCGGCGTGACCCGGGCTACCGTCGAACGCATGAGGCGCGAAGGGCGCATCATGGACGTGGTCTCCCGCGGCGGCGCCTTCACCATCGAGTGGATGGCGCACAACAACATGGAAAACCCGCTCTTCGAGCACTTCGACCGCCTGCTGGAGATCACCAAGGCTTATGACATGACCCTTTCCCTGGGGGATGGCTTCAGGCCGGGCTGCCTTGCCGACGCCACCGACCGTGCGCAGATCCACGAACTCATCATCCTGGGCGAATTGACCCAGAGGGCTCAGGATTACGGGGTGCAGGTGATGATCGAGGGCCCGGGGCATATGCCGCTCAACCAGATCGAGGCCAACATCCTGCTGCAGAAGAGACTTTGCCACGGCGCGCCCTTCTACGTGCTGGGACCGCTGGTCACCGACATCGCTCCCGGCTACGACCATATCACCTCGGCCATAGGCGGAACCATCGCCGCCGCAGCCGGAGCCGATTTCCTCTGCTACGTGACCCCGTCCGAGCACCTGAGGCTCCCCAGCGTCGAGGACGTGCGGGAAGGCGTCATGGCCTGCCGCATCGCCGGTCACGCCGCCGACATCGTGAAAGGTGTCAAGGGCGCCATGGACAAGGACAACCAGATGGCCCGCTGCCGGAAGAAGCTGGACTGGGAAGGACAGTTCGCGCTGGCCATCGACCCGGAGAAGGCAAGGCGTCTGCGTGCCGAGTCAGGCGTCGCCGACCACGGTGCCTGCACCATGTGCGGCGAATTCTGCGCATACAAGGTGATGGACGACGCCACCGAGCGCGAGATGGCCAACGTGGCACAGGCGAGCTAGTCTAGGTCCTTCCCGGCCTTTCCGGCTATCACCCACCAGGCGGGTGGTCGATTCTTTCGGCCACCCGCTTTTTTATGCTTCGTGAAGGCCCCACCAGATCGTTCTCCACTTCCACACCCTCCCGTTCACATCCCCCCTCCCCTCGTAGGAGGGGGCCAGGCTTGCGCGCCGAAGGGCGCTTCAGCCCGCAGGCACGGGGTGGGGGAAGTTGCCACCTCTTCCAATGCTGGCATCCCGGCATCGCCCCCATCAAAAAACTAATTAGCGCTAACTTCCCGCTCTGAGATCGTCATCCCCGAATGCCCTTATCGGGGATCCAGGTTTCACGTCGTTTAGGGGCTGGATTCCCGATCAGAATCGCTTCGGGAATGACAGTTTTGGAAGCTGGCGGAAGATTGGTACTTCTGGTCAAAAAAGAGCTGGACATTTCTCCTCCGATTTTCTAGAGTAGCATAGGGCATAGAAGGAGGAGCGAGATGCAGGCAGCCAAGGTGGAAAGATTCCATTTTTGCGGTCACCCCGTCAGCACTGAAGATCTGCAGGTCATCAGGACCATCACCAGCGACTGTTCCGGTCTTTCCCGGACGGAGATCGCCAGCACCATATGTGAGGTGCTGGACTGGCGGCGATTGAATGGCGGACTGAAGACTGTCGAGTGCCGGGCCTTTCTTGAAGAACTCGAAGACCAAACCATGGTCCGGCTCCCAAAGCTCAGGACCGGAAGGCCGCGCGGCTCCCGGACCTCGGTCATAGCTCCGCGTGAGCCGGAGATTTCCCTCAGCGGCACCAGGAGCGATTTCGATTCCGTCGAGATCGTCCCGGTGTGCAGCAAGGAGGACAATGCCCGGTGGCGCTCCATGATCGACCGCCACCACTACCTCGGGCACCGCGTCCCCTTCGGCGCCCATATCCGCTACTTCATCCGGGTTCACACCCCCGTTCCGGTAACAGTTGGATGTCTACAATTCTCCAGCCCCGCATGGCGCATGGAATCCCGCGACCGTTTCATCGGCTGGGACGATGCTGCACGCCTGGCCAACCTGCAGAAGGTGGTCTCCAACAGCAGGTTCCTGATCCTGCCATCGGTGCGGATCAAGAACCTCGCCAGCAGCGTGCTCTCCCTGGTCTCAGCCAGGATCGCAGCTGACTGGGAAAGCCGCTACGGCGTCCGCCCCCTACTTCTGGAAACCCTGGTCGACACCTCCAGATATTCCGGGACCTGCTACCGCGCCGCCAACTGGCTGGAGGTCGGCGTCACCACCGGCCGCGGCAGAAACGACAGCACACATAGCAGTCATGGAGAAAAACCGAAGGCAGTTTTTCTTTCACCGCTGACGAAGGACGCAGCCCGGCGGCTGCGGGAGGTACAGCCATGACAGCACTCCGTGTCCTCACCACCTCTTTATCCCGTGCCGCGCTGCCGGCCCTCCTTGCAGCCACCATCACAGGGTGCGCACCGAGCGTTGATTCCATGGTCAGAGAATCCACGGCGGCCTATGCCCAGCCGGAAGGGAGGCCGCCGCAGGGTCGGGGGACTCAGCAACGCCCTGTCCCGCTCTACACCTACAAGGTAGTCAAGAGTTGGCCTCACCACAGCTGGGCCTTTACCGAGGGTCTGGTCTTCAAGGACGGGCTGCTGTTGGAGAGCTCGGGGCTGTACCAGAGATCGAGCCTGCTGCGGGTCGTGCCCGACTCGGGGCGGGTCGTCGAGCAGTTGAACGTCCCCGGCGACTACTTCGCGGAGGGGATCACCGTCTTCCGAGACCGTATCTATCAGCTCACCCTTTCCGGCTCCGGCTTTATCTACCATCATCAGAGCCTGCACCCGGAGGGGGAATTCTCCTTCGACGGAGAGGGCTGGGGACTTACCCATGACGACGCCCACCTGATAATGAGCAACGGCACCAATGTCCTCAAGTTCGTCAATGCGGACACCTTCAAGACGGAGAGAACCATCAGCGTCACCTGCAACCATGCTCCGGTGAACAATCTCAACGCCCTGCAGTACATAAAGGGTGAGATCTACGCCAACATCTGGAAGACCGACTACATCGTAAGGATCGATCCCGGAAGCGGGCAGGTGACGGGATGGATAAACCTGCACGGCCTGCTGCGCCCCGAGGAGAGAGACAATAATGCCGACGACGTGCTGAACGGTATCGCCTATGACGAACAGAACGATCGGCTGGTCGTTACCGGGAAGCGCTGGCCCAAGTACTTCGAGATCCGGCTGGAAGAGACCCGAGTCGCGCAGTCGTGAGGATGAGAGGGAGACGCGTCTTCCGTCCAGCAGCGCTTTCTGTCGTTCCAACTCCGTCGCTCAGTCGTGAGGATGAGGGTGAGGCCACTTTCTTCCAGCAGCGCTTTCTGTCATTCCCGCGGGTTTAAGCGGGAATCCAGAAATGGTTCCCCTGTAGAAGCACTCAGGGGTGACGCTAAACTCCTCGAAGATAACAGTGGCGAGGGCTGTGTTATTACGAGGCTCAGACAAAGGAATGATCAAGAACGTGAGCCATATCAGGAACCGTCAGCGCGATGCCAACGATCAGAGCGGCAAAACTGAGTAAATCGATTGACTTGAAGGTAGATTTGTTATATTTAGTATGGCTCCAAAAGTTCCCGCTAACGTGACGGAACTTCCAGCACAGAGATGTAAGCCGGAGTAACTCAGTTGGTAGAGTAGCTGATTCGTAATCAGCAAGTCGGCGGTTCGAGTCCGCTCTTCGGCTCCATAAAATCAAGGGGGTTAGCCACTACGGCTAACCCCTTTCTTATTTCGGTATCCATTTCGGTAACAATCACTCTGCCAACGCCGGCGAACCGATCAGCACTTCTTACCTCCCCAGCCCTTGCCGCCCTTCATGGGCATCGCGGTTCCTTTGTCTTTACCTGCCATTTTGCATCACCGCCTTTCTGTCCTGGGGGTCGCGGGGTCGTGTGAAGCGACTTCATCGCGCCCAAACACGCCTCTTTGTATGGAGAAGGAATGACCATCTTTCCTCGAAAGGTAAGGCAGGTCTACTGCATGACAACGACCGTTGACTGAAGGGGAAGGACCTTTGGTTGAAAGGTGACGGCCGTTAGTTGAATGGTGACGGCCGTTGGTTGAAGGGTGACGACCGTTGGTAGAAACGTAGCTACCGTTTGTTGAAAGGCGACGACCATTAGTCGAAAGGTGATGACCTTTGGCTGAAGGGTGACGACCGTTCGTTGAAACGTAGCTCCCGTTTGTTGAAAGGCGACGACCATTAAGTCGAAAGGTGATGACCTTTGGCTGAAGGGTGACGACCGTTGGTTGAAACGTAGCTACCGTTTATTGAAAGGCGACGACCATTGGACGAAAGATGATGACCTTTGGCTGAAGGGTGATGACCGTTGGCTGAAACGTAGCTACCGTTTGTTGAAAGGCGATGACCATTAGTCGAAAGGTGATGACCTTTGGGCTGAAGGGTGACGACCGTTGGTTGAAACGTAGCTACCGTTTGTTGAAAGGTGACGACCATTAGTCGAAGAATGCCTATCCATTACTGGAAGCTTCCTATCCGTAGTCGGAAGGTGTTCATACTTTTTCCTAAGGTGGATGCCTCTCGTTGAAACGTCCCTACGGTTCGTTGAAAGCCAACTATCGGACGTTAAAGCGTGCGTGCCCGTCGAGGAGGACGCCCGTCTCTTTCGAGTCGGGGCTTTTTTCTTGCCAGCCATTTCAGCGAAAACTCTCTCCCTAGCGCTACCACTCCCCGGCTACTCGGTGCCACGACCGCCCCGGCATCATCTACAATTTTTTGTGAGGGGATAAAATGAGAGGCCCGCCATATGGCGGGCCTCGTTTGAGTACTGACTGAGTTCCCTTTTCAAGGGATTCTCCGGAGAGTTGCGATCACCGGA
>NZ_JBXKJL010000264.1:0-3964 GCF_056994735.1 Geomonas sp. | reverse complement strand
ATCTGCTTTCCTTCGAGGTGGCTTCCGCGCCCTCGGATCGTCATTCATTCAGACACCGAGCCTGACACGCAGCGGTCTCCACCTCCTCTTTCGCCCCTATGATTGTGCAATATTGCGTGTTCAGGTGAGGAAAAGAGAATTAGCCTCTGAGATGGTGGTCGTAAGCTGGAAGGAGCCCGTAGGGCGACTGGAAGCTTACGACCACCAGGATCTCGATTCACGCAACGAGCACAATCAGGCAGAAGGGGCAGATGATCAACAATACTAGTTTGACCCACTGGAACAGAATCCAGGCTAAGAGCCTCGACGCTCAGTTCATGAGCGAAATGATCACGGGCTTGAACTGTTCGCCCTTCGAGGCCGAGGCCATCGTAGAGAAGGTTCACGAGGTCTACAGCCCTTTGTTGGACTCCTCGCAAGGGCTCAAGCCCGGCCAGATCCAGATGACCGTCGTAGATGCCTCGGTAGCTCCCAATGTTCCGCTGGCCAAGGCCAGGCAGCGACTCGTGACCCTTACGCTTTACGCGGGGAAGGAAGACATCGAAACCCGAAAGAAGGGGTCGGTGCCCGCACTGCGCCAGAAGCGACTTTGCCGTATGTGTCGGGAGGGGTTCCAACAGGGAGGTCTGTTGACCCTGGAAGATCTGGCCAATCTGTTCAATTGCGGGGTCCGTACGCTGGTCAACGACCTGGCCGTCTTGCGAAGGCAGAAAATCGTGCCGCCCTTGCGTTCCACGACGAAAGACATGGGGCGAGCGGTCACCCATCGCCGACTGATTGTTACACTCTGGCTTCAGGGATTCGAGTACTCGGAGATCGCCCGCAAGACCTGTCATAGCGTCGACTCCGTCGCCAGCTACGTCGACAAGTTCAAGCGCTGTGCCGCTCTGTTTTCTTCCGGCTTCGATCTCCATACGGTCGCCCTGATGGTGAAGCTCTCGACCGCTCTGACCCGCGAATTCCAGCACATCCACTCCCATATGAAGGCGGTTCCGCACCGTCTTCGTGAACTGGAGAGCTTCCTCAAAAAAAACCGTGTCCACAGCCACGCGGGGAGGACACAGTCATGATCGATAAGCCCCAGTCCCAAAAACACTTCGGCTCAGCGCAGAAGCGATTCCTCCAGGCGTCGATCGAAGAGTTCCTCAAGAGCCAGTTTCCTGTCTTCTTCGGATCATGGATCCGCCAGAAAGCGGCCGAGAAGATTGTGGCGCTGATCGAGCAACAGCTGCCATCGAGGGACCATCTGCGTCCCGGACAATGCCTATGGAATGCCGTTTCTATAGAAACCCGGCCTGACAGCCCCAACTGTCGCCTCGTTCCAGTGACGCTCACACTCGTGGATCCGTCAGATGTCGAAGAGCTGGCTGCCGGAACCCGAATGTCTGCCATCGCACGAAAGGCCATTGCCCGAATGTGTCGCGAGGCGTTCGAACAAGGGGCTTTGCTCTCAATGCGCGATATCGGGCTGTTGGTAGGGCGCGGCAACGCACACATCTCAATCATGCGGAAACAGTGGGAGGCCGAGCACGAAACATCCTTGCCTCATGTTGGCACGATCCAGGACTTCGGCACCTGCATAAGCCACAAGGCGGTCATCATTCGCAAGGTCGTTTACGAAGGAAAAGACCCCCGTAAGGTGTCGGATGAGACCAAACACTCGCAAAGAGCCGTCGACCGGTACCTGAAGGACTTTCATCGCGTAAGAACGTGCTATGAGCATAGCCAGGACATCGAATTCGTCACGCGGACAACTGGTCTATCCAAGCACTTGGTTAACCAATACGTAAGCATCATCACCGAATATGACGACGCTCTCAAAAAGCCTGCTTGACAGGCAATATTGCCTAAACTACAGGGCTCGGCCCATCAATGCCCCACTAGTCCCCAGGGCTCACGCCCTGGGCTCTCCTGCGCCGCCCCTTCGGGGCTCAATCTCCTGCATCTCCAATGCTAACAGGTGATCTGCAAGATTCGTAACTAAGCGCCATTCGGATCGGGATCGCAATCGGTGGCGGCATCGATCAGCCGATACCGATTACGACCCCGATTCGATTAGCACTTAGATAGCAGAGATCGTCGGCATAGACCTGGAGCTAGCCCGACTTTACCGAGTTAGCGAGCAGAATGCCAGCGATCTCGTTTGGCATGTGCTATTTGCGGCCTCGGGCTTGTATGACCTACGTGGCCGAAAAGCGTTCCAGGTTGAGGGTCGCGGTGAGGCGCTTCTGCAGCGGTGTGAGCTTGCTGTGGCTGATGACGGGAACCGTTTTGCTATGAGCGCCGCGGTGGATAAGCGCTACTTCCTTGATGCCAGCCAAGGCCGAAAGGATTTGCAGGACGCTCAGATCGATTCCTTTGTGAGCCAGGGATCGGCGCAGCAGTGAACTCAGCATCAGGGCGAGGACGCAGTAGAAGGCATGGACCCGGATCTTCTGATCCGTCCAGTGATTCAGGGGCCGCCAGCTGACGAAGTGAGGGTTCTTCATTCTCTTGAATGCCTCTTCGATATGGTACTGGCCGCGATAGGCGCGCACGATCTCTTCATCCGCCCAGGAATCCTGATCGGTAAAGAGGATGCTCTTGCCAAGGAGGGTGCGCTGGAGCCTTTGCCAGGCCGCCTGATCTACGTGGTAGCTGAGATATGTCCTGTTGTCCCTGCGGGTCACATCAGCTTGGATGAGCTCATTCATGTGGCGACCTGAGAGGATTGCCTGAACCTGCTTCTGTGCGCTCTCGACAGTGATCGCCTTGGCACGTTTGGGCGGATGGGCGAGGTGAAGTTGAAATTCCTTGAGTTTGTTCGTTCGCTTGCGGATCTCGCGGAGGATGGTGGCAGATTGAGTGAGGAAGAGTTCGGGATTGTAGACCACGACAAGGGTGCGTTCAGCACCTAACACTTCCTTACGCGTACGCCAGGCCAGAACGCCCTCGAGATCTTCTCCCTTGAGGGGATGAAAACGGGAACGGGGGATCTTGAGCAGGTCGGGGTGCTGCACAGGGGACAGGGATCCGACAAAGTGATAGGCACTGCCGTCGAGTATCTCCTGGCTTTCCTGGCTGTTGTTGCCCTTGTCGTAGACGAGCGTGATGCCGTCGACCTTCCGGGCGAACAGGCGATAGCGGGCCACCAGCGACTCAGTAACGGACGAGAAGGTTCGGGCGTCCTGGACGTTGCCCGGATAGACCTGATGAAAGAGCGGAATCTGGAAGTCCTTCGTTACCAGCAGCGCCAGCCCGACAATGCGCAGAGACACGCGTTGTTCCTTGCTCTTTCCTCGTTGGGCCAGCGTGTTGTTTCCATTGAAGCTGTCAATGAAGGTGTAGAAGTTCGTCGTGTCGTACAGCAGACAGGACAGGTCGACCTGGAAGCGCTCGATGAGCGTGCGCGTGAGGTCCTGTTCGATAGCGCTGATCCGGTCGGCATCCAGGTAGCTCATGTGGTCCCAGAAACGTTGGCTGGTGAGTTGATTCGCTGCAACCGGCAGGAGCCGGCGCAGAACGGTCCCCTGGTACCAGGCGGCCATGCGTGCCTTGCTCGTGGGAGCCAGGCATCGGTTCACCGCGGCCAGGGTCATGTAGGTCCCGACGCTTGTGCCCTGGTCGCGCTTGCCGGCATGCCGATCGATTGCCGCAATGAGGTCGAGCTGCCGAGTCAGGTCATACAGCGCCGCCGGAGCGCCGAAATCGGAGATGACGATTTCGGTGGGGCAGGGCGGCTTGGAGGGGGCTCCCATGTTCGCGGCGATGTCCTCGGCCTTGCCGAGGTACTTCTGCCAGACGATCTTGGGCTTGCCGTTGACGCGCTGGCATTCGCGGGCATACCAGTAGGGGTGGCCGCGGACGATCTTCTTGTGCAGGCTGACGGACATGATTAGGTCATACAATATTCTCCGGCGATTGTCAAGATATTGTGGTGCCTCACAGGAGCGCCTCAAGTTATGGTATATAGCTCGCGTGAGAG
>NZ_JBXKJL010000263.1:0-1387 GCF_056994735.1 Geomonas sp. | reverse complement strand
GAACCGGTGAAGAACGTGCCGCGGAGTCTTAAGGCTGAAGGGCACAAGCTCCTTGGTCTCAAGGAGTGCGACGGGCACTACGTGCTGACGCTGGAAAAGGGCGAAGACTAACTCCCCGAGCTCGAAGAAAACCGGGTCGTATAAAGGGCACGGGATTCACGATGAAGGAAGCTATCGGCTTTCTATCGTGGGTTTCGTGCCTTTGCGTTTATCGTCGCTCTGCTGACGGCCCCTTCGAGCGCTTCTGCACATCAATGCTGAAGTCAAAGGCAATCCCCCCTGTCCCCCCTTTGACAAGGGGGGGACGCTTGGTTCTCCTTCTCCGCAACATTTAGACCGCAACATTTAGATCGTCGCCAGGTAAGATCCCCCTAGCGCAGAAAAAGGCTTTGACTTTATCGGTGGCATCCGTGAAAATCCGGGGGCGGGTTTTTCATTATAGAGGCAGGGGAAGATGACTGATTTGATGAACGAAAAGAAACGGGTAGTGGTGGCAATGAGCGGCGGGGTCGATTCTTCGGTGACGGCTGCCCTCCTCAAGGAGCAGGGTCACGAGGTCATAGGGGTCTCGATGCAGTTGTATGAACCGTCGGGGGAGATCCGACCCGGTGGCCGCACCTGCTGCTCGCTTACCGATGTCATGGACGCCGGCCGTGTCGCCAAACGCCTCGGCATCCCGTTCGAGGTCGTCGATCTCCGGGAGCGCTTCAAGGAACTTGTGATGGATAATTTCATCGCCGAGTACGCCGCCGGCCGCACCCCCAATCCCTGCGCCCGCTGCAACGACCGGATCAAATTCGGAGTCCTCCTTGGCATGGCGCAATCGCTCGGCGCCGACATGCTGGCGACGGGACACTACGCCCGCATCGAGAAGGACGCTGCCGGGACGTACCAGTTGCTGAAGGGGCTCGACCCTGCCAAGGACCAGAGTTATTTCCTCTTCGGCATGAGCCAGGACGAACTGGCCCGAACGGTCTTTCCTGTCGGAGGGCTGGAAAAGCGGCAAACGCGGGAGCTGGCCGCGAAGTTCAACCTCCCGGTGGCACAGAAGCATGAGAGCCAGGAGATCTGCTTCATTCCGGACAACAATTACGTCCGGTTCCTGAAAGAAAACGGTGTGGCAGCCTCGCCGGGCGAGATAGTCGATGCCGCCGGCGACCAACTCGGCGTGCATGAAGGAATTTACAACTACACCGTCGGGCAGAGGCGCGGCCTCGGCATCGCGTGGAAGGAGCCCCTCTACGTGACGGGGATCGATACGGAGAGTTCACGGGTGATTGTCGGCCCGAGGGAAGAGCTCGCCAGGGAGAGTCTGATCGCCGGGGAAGTGACCTGGACCAGCGTGCCGATCTCAGGGACCTTCAAAGGATCCTGCGCCATACGCTAC
>NZ_JBXKJL010000262.1:0-1385 GCF_056994735.1 Geomonas sp. | reverse complement strand
TTGCGGTAATCATCCCAGTTGCCGGCGTCGATGTTGCTGTTGGTGCGGCCGCCGGTCAGCGCCGTATCCAGCAGATACTGGAAATCCGCATCGCCGTTGGACATCACATAGTCGTACTGCAGCTTCAGGGTGAGCTTTTTGGGGATGATATAGATGTCGGTGCCGACCCCGAAGTCATAGGTCTTGTCCTTCTGATGAAGGTTCCAGTTGAAGTTCAGCGGGTCCTGCACCGCCCCGTCGGGATTGATGGTGGAAGGATTGGTGAACTGCCGCTGGTCTTGCTGCGACCGCACCTTCTCATAGTCGAAATACCCGTAGAGCTTTGCCACCGTGCCGATGCTGTAGTCGGCGTCCACCGTGAACTCGTCCCGCTTGTCCTCGGTGAGGCCCAGCGTGGTGTCATAGTAGTCGGTCCTCTTGTAGATATACCCCAGGGAGATATTGAGGCTGTCCAGCGGAGATATGTCCACTGAGGCCTTGAACGAATCACGGTGCATGGGGGCAACGTCATAGCGCCTCACATAGTGTTCCACCGCTGCTTCGTCCGGGTCATCCTGGACCGCCCGGTCCATCTGGCGGTTCACCCGCTCATAGCCTGTCCTGAGGGTCAGGAAATCAAGGCCGCTCCACCTGAGGTTGACCGCATAGATGTCGTCGGTGGTCTCGGTGACATCGATCCGGTTGTGGAACCTCATTTCGTTGTTCTTGTACGAGCCGCTGAGGTAAAAGTGCATGGGCAGCTTGACTCCCAGCTCCAGGCCCTCGTTCCTCCTGGTGTAGTCAAACAGCTCGTTGACCTCGCCGTCGTCGATGACGTCGGAGCGGTTGTCCTTGTCATAGTAGCCGGCATAGACCTTGGCATCCAGCCAGGGCAGGGGGCTGCTCGTCAGTGCCAGGTCATAGTTGGTGGTCTCGACCCTGCCGTTGAAGCTCTGGCCCGTGGGCGCCAGGGTGAAGGCGTCCCACAGCCTGACCGAATCCGCCCGCGTACGCGATGAGCCGACATTGAGGCTCAGCCTGCTGTTTAGCGGCAGAAAGGCCGATGCCTTGAAGGCGATCTTGTAGTAGTCGTTGTCGGGCGGCAGGCTCAGGGCATCCGGAGAGCCGCTGAAGGCATTGGTGAAGTCCAGCCTGCTGCTGTTGTTGTCAAAGGTGCTGTAGAAATAGCTCAGTGAGGCAAAGAAGGGCTTTTTGGCATACCCTGCCTCAATGCCAAAGCTGTCGGTCCGGTAGTCTATCGGCTCGGGTATCTCCGAGGTGACGGAAAACCCGCCGGAGGCCCCTGCCGGTTTGATGCCGCTTTTGTCCTCCCGGCTAAACGAGGCGCTCACAAAGAAGGGCTTCAGCGCATCGAGCCGGAAGCCGGCGCTGTAGCGCTTGCGCTC
>NZ_JBXKJL010000261.1:0-1365 GCF_056994735.1 Geomonas sp. | reverse complement strand
GGCTGGAAGCCTCCCCGCTGCGCGGCGTGGTCGAGCGGCACCTGATGAGCGGAGACGGAGGCTACCACCTCCTTTTTTACCTTTTCTACCGTGGAGCCGAGTTCGATCAGCGTACCTTCCTGAAGGAACTGGCAGCGGTCGATCCCTCGGCCCGGGCGACCGGCCCGGACCTGGTCAGCCGCCAACTGGAGGACTCTGTCAGGCGTAGCTTCACCTGGGCCTTTCTCCTTGGCGGCGCCGTCGTGCTCTTCTTGCTCTTTTCCCATTTCAAGTCGCTCTCCGCCATCTTCTTCACCCTTTATCCCGTTATCGGCGGGGTGATCGCCATGCTGGGACTGATGGTACTCTGCTCCATGCGCCTTAACTTCATGAACGCCATGGTGCTGGTTACGATCCTGGGGATGGGGAGCGATTATGGACTCCATCTGGTGCACAGGGTGACGGCAGAAGATGAGGAGGGGAGGCGATCGCAGTTCGTCCAGGCGGGGCGGGCGGTGCTCCCTTCAGCCCGGACCACCATCGCAGGGTTCGGCTCCCGGGCCTTTTCGGATTATGGAGCCCTGGCCTCCATAGGTTCAGCCACAAATTTCGGAGTAGGAGCCACCGCCGTGCTGGCGCTGGTCTCGCTGCCGGCCTTCATGGCTCTCTGGCCGAAGGGAGGGCCTGCGGGAGAGAAATGAGGGCGTTCCATCACTTCCAATGCGGCCTGGCGTCCCCCCCTTTGCGAAGGGGGGACAGGGGGGGGTGACTTTAGTTCACCTTCCGATGGAATCGGCAAGCTGGAAACAGCGAAGGTTCGCGCCCGGGAGGGCGCTCCTACGGAAACAGGTCCCGCCCGCTTGCTGAAGCGCCCCTCGGCGCGCAAGCCCGGCGTCTTATCCAGGGGAGAGATGTAAAGGTGAGGAATGTCACCTGAACAGGGATATCCCGAACAGGAACTTGCTTGAGTTGAGCGGCTCGTTCGGCTCTGCGGTGTTGGCATTGGAGATGTGGTGGTAGCGGTACTCGGCGGAGATCGCCAGGTCCTTGCGGAGGAGATACTGGATGCCGTTCCCGCCTCCATAGGAGAAATCGAGGCTGCTCCCCATGGTGGGCAGCCGAACTTCATCGTAAAGGAAGCCTCCGCCGGCAAAGACGTAGGGGATCAGGCGGTCATTTTTCAGGCCGGTGAAATTCCACTTGGCCAGTAGGTTGCCCCCGATGAAAAAACCAGTTTCGGGATCGACGACAAGGTGGAGTGGCAGTTCCAGCACATGCTCGAACTGGCCGCGATACCAGCCGCTGCCCATCTCGTCGCTGAGGAAATAGCCGAACCTGCCGATGAAATCGACCGTCTGGACCTGGGTCCGGGTCGCTCCAAAGCCG
>NZ_JBXKJL010000260.1:0-1327 GCF_056994735.1 Geomonas sp. | reverse complement strand
TGCGAGCGGTCTTTGACAATCGAATAGCTTTCCGGGTCCATAAGTGGACCGCGCTTTGGCAATCGACGAGCGCGAGCTCGTCGTGTGCGTATTGCTCTGGGTTTTATGGTCAAGCTGTAAAGGGCAGTCGGTGGATGCCTTGGCGCCAGGAGGCGATGAAGGACGTGGTTAGCTGCGATAAGCCACGGGGAGCTGCTAAGCGAGCTTTGATCCGTGGATTTCCGAATGGGGAAACCCGGCCGGGGTCATGCCCGGTCATCCTGCACTGAATCCATAGGTGCTGGAAGCAAACCCGGGGAACTGAAACATCTCAGTACCCGGAGGAACAGAAATCAAATGAGACTCCCCTAGTAGCGGCGAGCGAAAGGGGAACAGCCCAAACCGGCGGGAAGCAATTCCTTCCGGGGTTGTGGGACTCCGTCGTGGGACTCGAAGAGGTAGCGGAACGGTCTGGAAAGGCCGGCCATAGAGGGTGATGGCCCCGTACGCGAAACCTCGACGAGCCCTAGGAGCATCCCGAGTACCACGGGGCACGTGCAACCCTGTGGGAATCTGGGGGGACCATCCTCCAAGGCTAAGTACTACCTGGCGACCGATAGTGAACCAGTACCGTGAGGGAAAGGCGAAAAGAACCCCTGCTAGGGGAGTGAAAAGAACCTGAAACCGTGTGCCTACAAGCCGTGAGAGGACTATGCCCTTCGGGGAATGTCTGATCGCGTGCCTTTTGCATAATGAGCCTGCGAGTTACCATCAGCGGCGAGGTTAAGCCAATTAGAGGCGGAGCCGTAGGGAAACCGAGTCCGAAAGGGGCGTAAAGTCGCTGGGGGTAGACCCGAAACCTAGTGATCTATCCATGTCCAGGATGAAGCGGGGGTAACACCCCGTGGAGGTCCGAACGCACCATAGTTGAAAATATGGGCGATGAGGTGTGGATAGGAGTGAAAGGCTAATCAAGGCCGGCGATAGCTGGTTCTCCCCGAAAGCTATTTAGGTAGTGCCTCGTGTAGGACTCCTGGGGGTAGAGCACTGTTTAGGCTAGCGGGCCATCCCGGCTTAGCAAACCTATGCAAACTCCGAATACCAGGAAGTCAACGCACGGGAGACACACGGCGGGTGCTAACGTCCGTCGTGAAGAGGGAAATAACCCAGACCGCCAGCTAAGGCCCCCAATTCATGGCTAAGTGGTGAACGATGTGGGAAGGCATAGACAGCCAGGAGGTTGGCTTAGAAGCAGCCATCCTTTAAAGAAAGCGTAATAGCTCACTGGTCTAGTCGGCCTGCGCGGAAGATATAACGGGGCTCAAGCCATGAGCCGAAGCTGCGGATC
>NZ_JBXKJL010000259.1:0-10276 GCF_056994735.1 Geomonas sp. | reverse complement strand
TAGTGACGCAGATGATTTGGGAAAGGTAGGTCAGAGCAAAGTGCAAAAGCCGGTCATAGCTGTAACCATGGGCGATCCGTGCGGGATCGGGCCTGAAATCATCGCGGCGGCGCTGGCTGACCCCGCTGTCACGGCGCTGTCGAGGCCGCTGGTCCTGGGGGATCGGCGTGCCATGGAGCGCGGCATCGCGGTTGCCGGAGCTTCGCTGTCGATCGAAACGGTTGACGGGCTGCCGCCCGGGGAACCGCGCCCCGGCGTGCTGTACCTGCGTGAACTGAGCAGGCTCTCGCCCGAGGACATGGTCTACGGGAAACCTGCCTCCGCCGCGGGGGACGCCTGCTACCGCTATATCTGCGAGGCCGCCAGAATGTGCCTCGACGGTTCGGCCGCCGCCATGGCCACGGCTCCCATCAACAAGGAGTCGATGAACAGCGCCGGTCATCACTACCCGGGACACACGGAGCTTCTGGCGGAGCTGACGGGTACCAGGGAGTTCGTCATGATGCTCGCGGGGGACCGGCTGCGGGTGACTCTGGTAACCATTCACGAGGCGCTGTCGAAGGTCCCGGAGCTGGTGACGTTCGACCGCGTCCTCTCCACCATCCGCATCACCCACGAATCGCTCTCCCGCTGGTTCTGCCGGACTCCCCGGCTGGCCGTGCTTGCCCTCAACCCCCACTGCGGGGAAGGGGGGATGTTCGGCGATGAAGAGAGCAGGGTCATCGCACCCGCCGTCGCCGCCGCCAGGGGCGCCGGCATCGATGCAGTCGGACCGCTGTCGGCCGATACCCTCTTCCATTTCGCCACCGGCGGAGGGTACGACGGCGTGGTCTGCATGTACCACGACCAGGGCCTCATCCCGCTCAAGCTTTTGCATTTCGACGACGGCGTGAACGTCACCCTCGGCCTTCCCATCATCCGGACTTCGGTCGACCACGGGACGGCCTACGACCTGGCGGGAACGGGACGCGCATCGACCGCCAGCATGAAGGCAGCCATGGTCATGGCCGCCCGGATGGCGGAAAAGGGCGCCGCCGGGAACGCTTGCGGAAATAAGGAAGGCGGAGGGGAAGCATGAAAAAGTACCTGTGGTGGGGCGTAGCCGCCTTCGTTGTCTATCTCGTCTATGTCGTCGTGTCGCTCTACTTCCTCCCTCCCGTCGATCAGCTCAAGGACCGGAAGGTCAGCATGACCATCCAGGTCAAGGACTGGCACGGCGATTACCATCCCCTGGTCGTCGGCCCCAAGAACCGCTACTGGACTCCCTCCACCAGCATCCCCTCGGAGATGAAATGGGCGGTGATCCTGGCCGAGGACGCGGGCTTCTACAAGCACGAGGGCATCGACGTCAAGGCCATCAAGAACGCCATCAAGTACGACCTGGAGAAGAAGAGTTTCGCCAGGGGAGCCTCGACCATTACCCAGCAGGTGGCCAAGAACCTTTTCCTGTCGCGGGAGAAGACCCTGACCCGCAAGGTGAAGGAGGTTTACCTCGCCAAGCGGATGGAACAGGAGCTCACCAAGGGGAGAATCATCGAGCTCTACCTCAATGTGATCGAGCTGGGACCGATGGTCTACGGCATCGGCCACGGCGCCCACTACTACTTCGGCAAGTCCGCAGCCGACCTGACCCCGCGCGAGTGCGCCTTCCTGGCCGCCATGCTCCCCGGGCCGAGGGTGGCCTACAATCCGTACAAGAACCTGGGAAAGGTGCTGAAGAGGTCGAACATGATCCTGAGGCTCCTGGCGTCAAAAGGGGTCCTCTCGGAGGGCGAGTACCGGACGGCGCTGGCCGAGGTCCCGAACCTGGGGCGGATGCAGAAGAAGGTGGACGAGAGCATCAAGAAGGTCGAGGTCATGGCCAACATGTCCAGCGCCCGCGCGGCCGAGCCGCCGGAGCCGAAGGAGGAGGCAGGGCAGGAGGCGCCGCAGGGCCCTTCGCCGGCACCTGCCACCCCGCCTGAACCGGCGCCGGCTGCAGGGCCTTCACCCGCCGAGGGACCGGCTCAGGGCGAGAAGCAGTAGCTTCTTTGCCGTAGCACGTTCGTCCCCATTCCCCCAGCGTTGTCCGGTTAGCTACTTGCATCTGCCCATTTCTCCACTTTTCAAGCTCCCCCTCTCCCATGGGGAGAGGGAGCAGTTTCGAAGGAAGATTGGGAAGGGAAAGAGGCAAAGCAAAAACCTAACCGGACAACACGGCCCTCCCCCTCCCTGCCCCTCCCCCTCCGGGGCGGGAACTCCGACGACTTCTCTCCTCATTACCGCCGCACCATTCGCGATCTTCTCCGGCTCCTCCGTACGCTCGTTAACAATCAACTCCTCAAGTTCCCATTAAAGGTGCCGATTGGTAAAGGGAAGTAAATCCCGGCTGGACTGGAGTAGAAATGGAATCGACTATTTCAGGGACCGTCGTCGTCGTCGACGATGACCCTTTCGTGCTGGAGAGCGTATCGCTGCTCCTTTCCATGAGCGGCCTGGAAGTGCACTCTTTCTCCAACGGCTTCGAGGCTCTCGAACGAATCCGTCACTTTCCCCCGCACACCATCCTGACTGACGTGAACATGCCGGTGATAACGGGCATCGAATTGCTGGAAAAGATCCGGGAGATAGACCACGATGTCCCGGTGATCCTGATGACGGCCTATGCCGAGCTGGGGATGGCGGTCTCGGCCATCCAGAAGGGTGCCTTCGACTTCATCATCAAGCCCTTCAAACCACCCTACCTGATGCACGCCATCGAGAAGGGGATCAACTACAAGCGCCTGGTCCTAGTCGAGAAAAACTACAAGATGGAACTGGAGCGCACCGTGGAAATCCGCACCCGGGAGCTGGCGGATGCGCTGGTGCAGATGCGGAGCATGAGCCGCGAGACCATCGAAAGGCTCACCGCGGCGGCGGAATTGAGGGATGAGGATACCGGCAGGCACATCTCCCGCATCGGCCTTTATGCCAAGCGGCTCGCTGAGCAGATGGGCATGCCGCAGGATTTCATCGAAACCATCGCCATAGCCTCCACCATGCACGATGTCGGCAAGATCGGCATTCCCGACTCCATCCTGCTCAAGAACGGCCCCCTCACCGCGGAGGAGTTCGGCACCATGAAGAGCCACACGGTCATCGGCGGCAGGATCCTCTCCGGCTCCAGTCACAAGGTGCTGCAGATGGCGGCCTCCATCGCCATGACGCACCATGAGCGCTGGGACGGCGGCGGCTATCCCAACGGCCTCAAGGCTGAGGACGCGCCGGTGGAAGGGAGGATCGTCATGCTGGTGGACCAGTATGACGCCCTGCGCAGCAAGCGGGTCTACAAGCCGGCCTTCGATCACCGGAAGACCTCCAATATCATCATCGTCGGTGACGGCCGCACCATGCCCCACCATTTCGACCCCGCCGTGCTGGAGGCCTTCCGCAGCACCGAGGCCGACCTGGAGGAGATCTTCCAGTGCAACCAGGACGCCGAGTCGGGGCAGCCGGAGTAAACGCGAGCGACAATGGCGCCCTTCAGCCTCAGAATAAAGATGACCGTGGTGGTCTTCCTTATGGTCAGCGCGGTCATCTCTGCCGTCGTCGGTCTGGGACTCTTCTTTTTCATCAGCGAGTTCAAGGAGAACGTCGCGAGCAGGCAGTTGTCCGTGGTCTCGGCCATGGCCGTGGAGCTCGATGAGAAGATCCTGGCGGCCCAGAGCGAGCTGGTGGCCGTGGCGCGCAGCATCAGGCCGGCCCAGCTCCGTGACATGAAGGAGATGCAGCGCTTTCTTGACGAACGTCTCGACGTGCAGCAGGTCTTCGCAGACGGCACGGGATTTCTCGCCAACGGTAAACTCCTCGCCTGTTCGCCGGGTCAGGACATCCTGATAGGAACCGACTTCTCGGCGCGGGAATTTTACCGAAGGACCGCGGCCACGGGCAAGCCGTACATCTCGGAGCCGTTCCGAATCGCCCGGGGTGCGGGCCACCCCACGGTGGTCTTCACCGCCCCGGTCTTTGACGAGAAGGGGAAACTCGCCGGAGTGCTCGGGGGGCGCCTGGACCTGATGGAAGAAAATTTCCTCGGCCATCTGGGACACGTGAAGATTGCGCAAGGGGGGGATTTCTTCCTCTTCAACAGCAGCAGGCAGCTCATCGTCCATCCCGACCGGGAACTTGTCGCCGGCGGGGAGGTAGGCGGCGGGAACCGTCTCCTGGTGGAGCGGGCGCTGGCGGGGTTCGAGGGGAGCGGCGAGACGGTGACGCGCAACGGTGACCCTGTCCTTTGCTCCTACAGGAAGCTGAAGACCACGGGGTGGATACTGGGGGCGAAGCTGCCGGTCTCGGAGGCATATGCCACCATCTACCGCGCCGAAGCGCTGGTGCTGTCTAGTCTGGCCCTGGCCCTTCCGGCGGCCTTGCTGGCGGTATGGTTCCTGGTAGGGCGCCTGACCCGGCCGCTGCTCCTTCTGGCAGGAACGGTCGGCGACATGGCAGGGGAGGGGGGCACTTTCACACCTGTCCCGGTGGCGAGCGGAGACGAGATCGGTGTCCTGGCCAGCGCCTTCAACAAGGTCATGCAGGAATTGGATAACCAGCGGGCTTTGCTGGAGAAGGAGAAGGGGCTGGCCGAACAGCTCCTGCGGCACACGGCGGTACCTTGCTATGTAATAGACGCAGAGCACCGGGTCATCATCTGGAACAGGGCCTGCGAGGAGCTGACGGGGCTTAATGCTGCGGAAGTGCTGGGGACCACGGAGCCGTGGCGGGCCTTTTATGACTCTCCGCGCCGGGTGCTGGCCGACGTGGTCATGGACGGCAGCCTTCACGAGATGAGCGATCTCTACGGCTGTTACGCCGATTCGCCGCTGATTCCTGAAGGGTTACGGGCGGAGGGGTGGTTTCAGCTCAGGGGGAAGCAGCGTTACCTCGCCTTCGATGCGGCTCCCATCCGCGACGGGGAAGGGCGGCTGATCGCCGCCATCCAGACCCTGCAGGATGTCACCCTGCGCGCCACCACCGAGGAGCAGCTACGGGGGATGGTGGCGGCTATCGGGGAGAGCGAGGAGCGGTTCAGGCGCCTGGTCGAGCTTTCCTTGGACGGCATCGCCATCCTGGTGGACCGCCGCTTCGTCTTCATCAACCCCGCAGGGTGCGAGATGCTGGGGGCCGTGGTGCCTGACGAGCTCCTGGGCAGGGAGATGCAGGACTTTATCCAGCGGGAATCGGAAGAGCTTTTCCTGGAGCAGTTGGTATATGCCGACCAAAGCGGGTCGAACGCCCCGTGGGTCGAGGAGAGGTTGTTAAGAAGGGACCGCACCTCGCTCGATGTGGAACTCGGGGTGAGCCGCTTCGTGTACCGGGGCGAGAAGGCGCTGCAGGTTATCTTCCGCGACATCACCGAGCGCAAGCTGGCCAAGGCGCGGCTGGAGACCCTGGCGCACTACGACTCCCTGACCGCGCTCCCCAACCGGGTCCTCTTCTTCGACCGGCTGCAGCACGCGGTGAGCGAGGCGGAGCGCTATCGGCACCCGCTGGCCCTGATGTTTCTGGACCTCGATCGTTTCAAGGAGATCAATGACGGCCTGGGGCACGCAGCCGGAGACCTGGTCCTGGTCGAGACGGGACGCAGGCTCAAGGATTGTGTGCGGGCCTGCGACATGGTGGCGCGGATGGGCGGCGACGAGTTCACCATCATCCTCAGCAAGCTGGCCGACGAGGTCGACGCGGCGCTGGTGGCCGAGAGGATCATCCAGTCGCTCTCGCAGCCGTTCAAGGTGGAGGGTACGATGGCGACCATAGGGGTCAGCATCGGCATCTGCGTCTATCCCACCTACGGCACCGACCTCGATGGGATCGTGCGCCAGGCGGACCTGGCTCTCTACCGGGCGAAACGGGACGGCAGGAACGGCTACTGTTTTTATAGGCAGGGGCTAGAGACAGGGACTAGGGACTAGGGACTAGGGACTAGGGACTAGGGACTAGGGGCTAAAGGCTAAAGGCTAAAGGCTAAAGGCTAAAGGCTAAAGGCTAAAGGCTGAGGCGAAGCGAGGTAGGGCAGAGGAGGGCAGAGGAGGGCAGAGGAGGGACTAGAGCTAGCTGGCCTTTTCCTAGCCCCTAGTCCCCAGTCCCTAGCCCCTTTTTTTTACACCCTGATGCTCTCGACCGCGTTGGCGTCGAGCGCGTGAAGGACCGCGATTTCGGTCTTCGTTCCGTTGCAGGTCACCCCGACCGTGGCCTCGGCTCCCGCCTCGGCCTTGGTGTAGCGCAGAAGGACCTGCGCGGCCCTGGTCAGAAGTTCCTCGCTGCTCTCTCCCATCAGCGCAGCCAACGGGCTCGAGCCGCCGCTCCAGCTCAGGGTCGCCTCACCCGGCTGCACCGCCGCCTCCAGGAGATCGTTCTCCGCTTCGTTTCTCCCCATGATGAGCTTGCTCCGCCTCCCGATCCTGAAGTGCCTCCCCAGCTTCAGCATCCTGAAGTCCCTGAGGTTCAGCTCGTCGCTGTGGTCGAAGACGTCGCGTATCTTGCCGACGAAGGAGAGCTCGGTCAAGAGGCAGCCGCCGGCAGGGCAGGGATAGTTCTTCACATCGAGCTCCTCCGCCAGCTCCATCTGTTCTTTCCTGCCGCGCCCGTGGATGCCGAGGAGCTTGCTGCGGTCGACCCAACCCTCGATCTCGGGAATGGTGGGCTGGAAATGCTGGGCCGAGAGCGGACGCAGCAGCAATCCTTCCAGGCCGCTCTCCTTCTCGATCACCCGCAGGGTGTCGCGGCGCTGGCTCATCGGCCGCTGCCCCAGCACCTCGCCGGTGAAGACGAAGTCGGCCCCGATCTCCTCCATGTACTCCTTGGCCTTTTTCAGCAGGAAGATGCGGCAGTCGATGCAGGGGTTCATCCCCTTGCCGTGGCCGTGCTTCGGGTTCCTGACCAGTTCGAGGTAGTCGACCCCCTTGTGCATGACCTTGATCGGGATGTTGAATTCCCCCGCTACCCGGACCGCCTCGGACTTGCAGCCCGAGTTCTTGCCGGTGCAGGTGCAGAAGGGGGAGGTGAAATTCAGCGCCTCTACCGCTATTCCCTGGTCGAGGATGACCTTGACCGCGAGGGTGGAATCGAGCCCCCCGGACAGCAGGGCGATGGCTTTTCTTTGCATGTGTTTTCTCCTATCTGGTGCTGCCGCCATCGGCGGGCGGCATTGGCCCGATAAGCTATCATGAAGGATAAAGGAAAGTAAAGGTTGTCCGTCACCCCGTTTTCAGGTACATTTCCTGAGCTGACGTCTGTAATACCTGGAGGTGAAGACATGACAGGGCTTGTCAAGGAAGGGTCCATCGGTGCCATTCTCTTCAAATCTCAGATAATAACTGAGCAGGAGCTCAGGGCGGCCCTGGAGGCGCAGAAGGTCTCGGGATGCCGCGTCGGCGAGGCGCTGGTCCGGCAAGGGGTGGTTACCCAGGAGGATATCGACTGGGCGCTCTCCAACCAGCTGAATATCCCCTATGTCCGGCTCAAGCGGGAGAACCTCGATCCCGCAGCCATCGCCCGGGTGCCGGGACAGCTGGCCAGGCGCCACAACCTCTTCCCGGTCTTCCTCTCCGGAAACGAGCTCTCGGTCGCGATGGCCGATCCCCTCAACAAGGAAGCCATCGATGAGCTGGGCCGCGTGACCGGCTGCCAGGTGAGCATTTCTGTCGGGCTGATCAGGGAGATCAAGGAGATGCAGGATCTCTTCTATCCCGACCAGGCCGCTCCCCAGCTCGGCTTCAGCTCCACCGAGTTTCCCGCCAAGGTGATGGAGGCCGTCAACGCCGATTTGTCGGCGGCGACCCTGCTGAACCACCTGCTCCTCAAGGTGGTCAAGCAGAAGTTCACCACGCTGGTGCTGCAGCCTTTGGGCGATACCGTCTCCTTTCTGGCCCGCGGCGGCGACAACACCGGCGAGTTGGGGCGTCTCGATGCCGTAAGCTACGGCAGCCTCACCGAGCGCATCCGCAAGCTGGCCCGCGTCGCCCCCGCCGGAGCCATCTCCGCCACCGGCGTCTTGACCTTCCTGTGGCAGGGGAAGAAGATACCCTTTCAGGCCCTGCTCCTCGGCGCCCTGGGCGGGGAGTACGTGACGCTCAAGCTGAAAATCTCTCCTCCCCCCTTGGCCGATCTGGCCGATCTGCGGCTCGCCCCCCTGAAGGCGGCGGACCTGCAGTCGCTGACGGAGGAAAAGGAAGGCCTGATTCTCATTTCAGGAAGGGAGCCCGAGGAGCGGTCGCGCCTGATGGACCTTTTTCTCGACGCCCGTGACACCTCCTCGAAGACGGTGCTGGTCCTGGGGGAGCGGCTTGGGCGGGGAACCAAGCATTTCCCGCGCATCCCTCTCAACCGCGACGGCATCGACCAGACCGCCTCGGTGATTTCGGCGGCACTGGAGCACGATCCCGACATCATCGTCATAGAGGACATATCGGAGGTGTCTGCCTTCATCGCGGCCAGCAAGGCGGTTATGCGCGGCAAGCTGGTGGTGGCCGGGATGTCCCACGGAGACAAGGGGGCCCTCATCAGGCAGCTCCTTTACCTCAAGCAGAAGAACTACCTCATCCCCACCCATCTCAAAGGCGCCGTCTCCGGCAAGGCCGTGCTGACCCTGTGCACCTCCTGCAAGGAGCGCTACAACCCGGCGCCGGAGGAACTGGCGGCGCTGAGGCTGCCCCCCGGCAGGAGGGAATACTTCCGCCCCGGCGGCTGTCCGGCCTGCGACCATACCGGGTACAGCGGACGGCGCTACCTGCTCGACGTGATCCGCTTCGACAAGGCCTTCCTGGAGGCTTTCGAGATGATCGGGAAGAGCGCGGAGATAATTGGCTACATGAAAGATAACGGCTATCGGGGCATCACCGAGGAGGGTACGGAGCTCCTGGAGAGGGGCGAGATCTCCCCCGGTGAATACGTCGCCTCCATAATACTTTGACGGAGATGAAAAATGGCAAGGATTGACGCACTGTTCAAACTGATGAGCGACAAAGGGGCCTCGGACCTGCATCTCTCCACCGGTGCCCCCCCGATCTTCAGGCTGCGCGGTGAGATGGAACGCCAGAATTTCAAGGTGCTGGCCCACGAGGAGCTGAAGTCCATCCTCTTCGAGATCCTTACGGAGAAGCAGCGCGAGACCTTCAACGAGAAGCACGACCTCGACTTCGCCTATACCGTTCCCGGCCTCGCCCGCTTCCGTGGCAACATGATGATGCAGCACCGGGGCATTGCCGCGGTCTTCAGGATCATCCCGACCAGGATCCTGTCGGCAGACGAGCTGGGCCTTCCGGAAGGTGTGCGTAAGCTCACGACCCTGAAGAAGGGGCTGGTGCTGGTAACCGGCCCGACCGGAAGCGGCAAGTCGACCACCCTGGCAGGGATGATCGACCTGATCAACAGCACCAGGAACGAGCACATCCTCACTCTCGAGGATCCGCTGGAGTTCATACACGAGAACAAGAAATCGCTCTTCAACCAGCGCCAGATCGGGGAACATTCGGAGAGTTTCGCCACCGCGCTCCGTGCCGCCCTGAGGGAGGATCCGGACGTGATCCTGGTCGGGGAGATGCGCGACCTGGAGACGATCAGCCTGGCCATGAGCGCGGCGGAGACTGGCCATCTGGTCTTCGGGACCCTGCACACCAGCTCGGCTGCCAAGACCGTGGACCGCATCGTCGACGTTTTCCCCAAGGATGCCCAGGAGACGGTGCGGACCCTGCTCTCGGAGTCGCTCAAGGGGGTCATCTGCCAGCAGCTCCTGAAGACGGCGGACGGCAAGGGGCGGGCTGCGGCGCTGGAGATCATGATCGGTACTCCGGCTATCGGCAACCTGATCAGGGAGGGAAAGACCTTCCAGATCCCGTCCATCATGCAGACCGCCAGAAGGGACGGGATGCAGCTCATGGACCAGCATATCCTCGACCTGTTGAAGACCAAGAGGGTGTCTCCGGAGGAGGCCTACCGCTGCTGCCAGGACAAGAAGCAGTTCGAGCAGTACCTCCCGGCCCCGGAGCAATAGGCCGGCTTCCTTCACCTGCGAGCCCTCTTACGAGGGCTTTTTTTTGCCTGTGGGAGGCGATCGGTTCAACCGGAGCGGCGGAGCGTGCACCGGATCTCCCCGAGGTAATCATCTGTAGGAGCGGCGTCCCTGTAAGAGCGGAAGCCTTCCGCGAAGAGCCCTGCGCTCGCGGCTCAGGCCGCAAGCGACATGAATCAGCTTGAGGCAGATATGAAATTCCCGATCTCTAACCACATAAGGGGCGTCCATCCCCCCCCCATCTCGGAAGTGAAG
>NZ_JBXKJL010000258.1:0-2689 GCF_056994735.1 Geomonas sp. | reverse complement strand
TATCTCCCAGAAACTCGTCGAGACGCTGTTAGAGCAGGACCTTCAGTTGATCACCAAGCTGCGCAAGGGGATGAAGAACAAGTTGCTCCCCTTGGCCGACAAGCTGTTATTGCGCAAACGCGCGCTGATCGAGACCATCAACGACCAACTCAAAAACATCAGCCAGATTGAACATACGCGCCATCGGAGCATGAGCAACTGGATGGTTAATCTCCTGGCGGGCTTGGTGGCCTCTACCCATCAGCCCAAAAAACCATCTCTTAACTTGTCACAAAATCAGCTTAAGTTACTGAACTATGTAGCATAATTATCCAGAACTCACGTTATTTTATATTTGACTCGACTTTGGCACTCTTGAGCCCGCGGCAAGGCAAGGAATATCAGTGACTTGGAGGCATAACTCGGTAATTGCCGCTAGCCGTACTCAACTCTAGTTTCCGACTTATGCACTGAGCAAACGGTAGAAGCTACGCGGCCATACTGAATTTTTCCACATTGGCCTCCGATCGGTAGCACCACACTTAACCGTGGTGCATTGCTGAGAGCTTGAACCAAGCGGGTCCAAGGGGCGTCCCTATAAGGTGTGACGAGCTATCACATCCGCAGGAGGCCGCGATGGACCCACACAAGCAATGGTGTCACAACCCGGACTGCCCGGCGAGAGGACAGGTGGGGCAAGGTAACATCCATATCCATAGTCAGAAGGAGCAGCGCTATCAGTGCGAGACCTGCGGGCGGACCTTTACAGCGACTAAGGGGACGCCGTTTTATCGGTTACGCACGGCGGCCGACTTGGTGACTCTCGTGCTCGTCTTGCTCTGTCATGGCTGCCCGCTGCAAGCGCTTGTCGCGGCCTTTGGTCTGGATGAGCGCACGGTCGGGCACTGGCAAGCGCGGGCAGGCCGGCATTGCCAAAAGGTCCATGCAGGCATCGTCCAACAAGGCCGGGTGGATTTGGGTCACGTGCAGGCCGATGAGCTGTGGGTGAAGCTCGTGGCGAAGCGGGTGTGGAGGGCCATGGCCCTCGCGGTGCCCTCGCGCTTGTGGCTGGGTGGAGTCATCAGTGAGCATCGCGACCGCAGGCTCATCACCGACCTGGTTCAGAGGGTACGTGCTTGTGCGGCAAGCCTGGCGATGCTGGTCTGTGTCGATGGCCTGGCCAGCTACGTCACGGCTTTTCTGCAAGTGTTCCGTCATCCCATACGCACCGGCCGTCGCGGTCGGCCTCGGCTGGTGGTGGAGCCGGGGCTGCTCATCGGTCAGGTGATCAAGCGCTATGCGAAGCGCCGAGTGGTCGGCGTGGTACATCGGGTGATGCGGGGAACGGCGCAGGCGATTGCCGAGGTCTTGAGCAAGACCCGTACGGGCACCGTCATCAACACGGCATACATCGAGCGCCTGAACGCCACCTTTCGCAGTGCGCTCGCCCCCCTGGTGAGGTGGGGGCGGGCCATCGCTCATCTAGAGACGACACTGACCGCTGGCATGTACCTGGTGGGCTGTGCCTATAACTTTTGCTGGTGCCATCGGAGCCTTCGGTGGCGAGCCTGCGAAGGGGCTTCCCGCCAGTGGCTAGAGCGCACACCGGCCATGGCCGCAGGTTTAACTGACCACCCGTGGAGCATGGCCGATCTCTTGCGCTACCAGGTGCCGCTGCCACCTTGGGTGCCGCCCAAGCGGCGGAGGCGTCCACCTGGACGGAGTCAATCGTCGCTCGTAGCCGGGGTAACGTGAGCACGGTTAAGTGTGGTGCTACCGGGTTTTGAGGACGTGGTAAATTGGAACTTTGTCCACCCTGTGCCTGTCCCCCATGTGCCGCCTCAACAACCTTATCGATGAAGATAAATGTTACGAAGAAGTCAGACGGATACGCTGGCCCAACGGGGTGCGTTGTCCGGGTTGCACGTCCAACAAAATCACCCAGCGTGGTCGCAACCACCGGCAACACGCATGCCGCCGCTACACCTGCAAGACCTGTGGCAACCGGTTTGACGACCTCACCGGGACGATCTTCATGGGGCGGCATCAGCCTGTGTCGGTGTGGTTGGCCTACCTGTACCTGATGGGGTTGAATCTGTCGAACCGGCAAATGGCCGAGGAGCTGAACCTGAACGAAAGCGATGGCCACGCCGCGATGGCGGATGCATTGCGGGGAGGGATCGTCCAGCGCCGTTCCAAGGTGCGGATGAGCGGCGTGGTGGAGTGCGACGAGGTGTATGTCGTGGCGGGGCACAAGGGCAGGCCCGATCAGCTCCAGGGACGCCCTCCACGCCGTCGGCGACTCCAGGGCGGGCCCGGTCGGGGCACAGTCGAGAAGGAAAAGCCGCCGATCTTTGGGACGATTGAGCGTGGCGGCGAAGTCCGGATCGTCATGCTGGAGACTGTGCACCAGAAAACCATCCGACCGCTCATCCAGGAGACGATCGAACCCGGCACGGTGGTCAATACGGACGAGTATGTGATTTATGCTGCTCTGCCTCAGTGGGGGTATGTGCACCAGAGCGTGTGCCACAGCCAGGGAGAATACGCCCGTGATGAGGATGGTGACGGTTTCCATGAGGTCCATGTCAACACGATGGAAGGCTTTTGGTCGTTGTTGCGTTCTTGGCTGCGCCCGCATCGAGGCATCTCCCAGGAAAAATTGCCAATTTACCTGGGATTCTGTGCGTTCGTGCATAACGTCAGGCGC
>NZ_JBXKJL010000257.1:0-1542 GCF_056994735.1 Geomonas sp. | reverse complement strand
TGACCTGCCCCCCGAAAACTGGTTCAGATTTTGTGAGAGGGATCTGGCATAATCTGAGGCCAAAAGCGGGAGGTGGGTATGAGTCGAAAGCAGTTCACTGCGGAGAAGATTATCGGGATGCTGCGTGAAGCGGAGGTTGCGTTAGCGCAGGGGATGAAGGTGGGCGAGATCTGCCGCCAGCTTGGGGTATCGGAGCAAAGCTACTATCGATGGCGCAGAGAGTACGGGGGATTGAAGGTCAGCCAAGCCAAGCGCATGAAGGAATTGGAGCGGGAGAACAGCCGTTTGAAGAAGGCGGTGGCGGATTTGACGCTGGATAAGCTGGTGCTGCGGGAGGCTTTGGAGGGAAACTACTAAGCCCCTTGAGGCGTCGGCGCTGCGTGGAGCACCTCAGGGGCAAGTTTGGCATATCCGAGCGGCGAGTGTGCGGGATTATAGGGCAGCCGCGATCCAGTCAACGCTATGTGATCCAGCTGAAGGGGGATGAAGAGCGGCTATGCGCCGAGATCGTGCAATTGGCCAGCCAGTATGGCCGGTATGGGTACCGTCGCATCACGGTGCGGTTGCAAAATGACGGTTGGCGGGTGAACCACAAGCGTGTGGAGCGTATCTGGCGCCAAGAGGGGCTGAAGGTGCCCAAACGGCAGCCCAAGCGGGGGCGGCTGTGGCTAAACGACGGGTCGTGCGTACGGCTGCGGCCTACGCACCGCAATCATGTGTGGTCCTATGATTTTGTCAGCGAGCGTACCCACGATGGGCGTCCGCTGAAGATCCTGACGCTGATCGACGAGTACAGCCGGGAATGCCTGGCGTTGCTGGTTGAACGCAATATCAGCAGTGATGATGTGCTCTATTGTCTGGCGGATATGTTCATCCAGCACGGCATACCGGATCATATCCGGTCCGATAACGGACCCGAGTTTACGGCCAAGGCCGTGCGGCAGTGGCTTACACATATTGGGGTGAAGACGCTCTTCATCGAGCCTGGTAGCCCTTGGGAGAATGGGTACAATGAGAGCTTTAACGGGAAATTTAGAGATGAGCTACTGAACAGGGAATTGTTCTTTACGCTGAAGGAGGCCAAGATCATGATCGAGAACTGGCGGCGGGAATACAATACGATCCGCCCCCATAGCAGCCTCAACAACCGGCCACCGGCACCGGAGGCTATTTTGCCTCCACTCCTGCATCAGCCTTGGCTGATCAGGCCAACTCCAGAAATGGTGACCTTCTCCCCGGAAACTGGTCCAGCGAACAAGTTAGTTTTCTGGCATAATAGCATCCTGTTGGAGGAGGGTTATGGCATGAAGAAGAAGTTCACGGAGGAGCGGATCGCCTATGCGCTGAAGCAGGCCGAGATGGGGACGCCGGTGGTCGAGGTGATCCGGAAGATGGGGATCACGGAGCAGACCTATTACCGTTGGGGGAAGAAGTACGGAGGTCTGGGGCTGAGCGAAGTGCGGCGCCTTAAGCAGTTGGAGGAGGAGAACCGGAAGCTCAAGCAGATGGTGGCGGACCTGAGTCTGGACAAGCACATGCTGC
>NZ_JBXKJL010000256.1:0-16602 GCF_056994735.1 Geomonas sp. | reverse complement strand
AGGAGAACCTGATCCGCTTTGACAATAAAAAAGCCCGCATAAGCGGGCTTCTTCATTCACACTCCATTACTTTACTAGTCAGCGCTAATCTTCCGCTATGAGATTGTCATCCCCGAATGCCCTTATCGGGGATCCAGATTTCACGTCGTTTAGGAGCTGGATTCCCGATAAGAATCGCTTCGGGAATGACAGTTTTGGAAGCTGGCGGAAGATTGGTACTAATCAGGTTACTTTTTCCCGCCGTTAACCCGTTCGTAAAGCTCTATCTGCTCGGCGGTACTGAGCTTCCTGCCGCGTGATTTCATCCCCCTGCACATCCTGCAGCGGTCATCCGAGCACCACTGGCAGAAGTTGCAGTCCGGGCACGGACATTTCTTTCCTTCTTCCTCATTTCCCATCTCAGATCACCGCGCCTCTTCTTGGTCCGGTTCCGGGTAATTCCTGGAGTCAGGGGCGTCGTCGAAGCTAGAAAGCGATGTTTCTCTTGGGAGCGCTCCCCTCGACGATCCGGGCGAACGATTTCCCCTGGTCGGCGTTGATCAGGAGATAGCGGGGGAGCTTCATCACGGAATCCCTGGTGGAGGCATGGTGGGCCTCGATGGTGAAAGTCGCCTTGTAACCTGCCTCTGCTGCCTTCTTCAGGAGATAGTCGTCATAGATGCCGAACGGCCAGGCCAGCATGTCGACAGTTCCGCCGAGCTGCGACTCGAGCCTGTCCTTGGACTTCTTCAGCTGCACATTCACGAATTTCTCGAACTCGGCCGGCTGCATCTTCTTCTTGTCCTTCTTGAAGTTCGGGTGCCAGAAGGTGTGCGACTGGATGTCGAAGCCGTTCTTCTTCAGCACTTTCAGCTGTTCCCAGGTCATGGCGTACTTCGCGTTGGAGATTGCGGAGGGGTAGACGAAGACGGTGACCGGGACGTTGTACTTCTTGGCCAGGGGGAGCATGTCGCTGTACACGGACTTGTGGGCGTCGTCTTCCACGATGACCACGGACTTGGGCGCCGGCGCCGGTCCCTTCTTCTGGTAGTAATCGACCAGCTGACGCAGCGGGATCACGTGGTAGCCGTTGGCCTTGAGGTACTTCAGGTGCTCCTCGAAGACCGAAGTCTTGATGGTCATGCCGTCGACCACGGCCGGACCGAAACGGTGGTAGAGCAGGATAGGCACGTTCAGGCCCTGGGTGACCGCGGGCGGGTTCCCCTTCATTTCGGGCGTGGCGGCCTGTATGTTGAACGAAGTCATCAGCAGCGCGGCAATCAGCAGGAGCACGATTCGGGATTTCATCTTTGGTTGGACCTCCGGTCTACACGTTGTTAACCCTCGCAAGGGCAAGTAACCACCTACCATAGCAGAAAGCGGCGCAATGTGGAACGATGAATTCAAAGGGAAAACGAGGTTCGGCAATGCCCGCCGTTTCCGGTAAAATGTATCCGTTGCCATCTCTTGTAGCCATCTCGGGAGGCCATATGGATTCCTACCTCGTAACATGCCAGTCATGCGGCGCCTCCAACCGCATCCCCGCCGACAAGGAGGGGGTCCCGGGGAAATGCGGCAAGTGCCAGGCGGGACTGCCGGCGGTCTACACGCAGCCCCGGCAGCTGGACGAAGCCACCTTTGACGACTTCATCGCCCGCTACCGGGGGGCGGTCCTGGCTGAATTCTGGGCCCCCTGGTGACCGCACTGCACCTCATTCGCACCGGCGGTGCGAACAGCGGCCGAGCAACTGGCAGGGCGTGCAGCGGTCGTCCAGGTCAATACCGAAGAGAACCCGCACCTGGCATCGCGGTTCGGGGTGACCGGCATCCCGGTCGTCTATCTGCTGCGAAACGGCAAGGTCGTCGACAAGGCTGCCGGCGCCCAATCGGCGGATTCCCTGGTCAGCTGGTTCCGGCGCAACGAGGGGCGCTGAGGGTTGACATGCCTTCCGTACTGGCTACACTGGGAGTTCGTGACATTACTAATGAATGCGCTGGAGGACCATCATGGCGAACCCGGAGACCATATTCACCCGTGACATTCTCGGCCGTTACGTCTGCAACACCTTCTCTGAGGCGGTTAACAGCGGTACCTTCGACGTCATTGTGATTGGCGGGGGGACTTTCGGTCTCGCCCTGGCCCAGGACCTGGCCTTCCGGGCCAGAAACAGCGGGCCGGTCCCGCAGAATTACCGCGTCCTGGTACTGGAGGCGGGTCCCTTCACCTTCCTTGAACACGTGCAGGACATCCCGAATCTGGCTATCAAGCAACCAGGTCCAGTCCAGGCCGACCAGGCATCGTTTCAGGATGTACCGCCCGGAACCCGCCCGCTGAACATATACAACGGTCTTCCCGCCACCCGCCAGGAACTCATCGCATCCCAGATCGACAAGGTGCCGATCCTCGAGACCTGGGGGCTGCCGTTCAACTCCTCCATCCGCTTCGGCGGGCTCGCCTACTGCATCGGTGGCCGCTCCCTCTTTTTCGGCGGCTGGTCCCCCCGCTACCTCGATACCGAGATGGAGACCGCCCCCGCCGATCCGATAAAGTCCCAGTTCCCCTGGCCGAGCCCGGTGGTGGCGGATCTGAAGGCACGCTTTTTCCTGGAGGCGGCAAAGCAGACCGGGGTCAGCACCTCCAACGATTACATCAACGGAAAACTCCACGACTTCTACCGGAAGCAGCTATTCCAGATCTACAACAGCATCCCCAACAACATCCCGCTATCGGAACTCCCCGATTACGTGGCGGAGGCCCCTGACGACATGAGCCGGGGACTCCAGGACCTCGTCAATGCTCCCCCGTACCCGGGCTTCGTGGACAGTCTGAAACTCGACGCTCCCCTCGCAGTGCAGATCCTCTCGCGTCCCGGCTTCTTCCCGTTCAACAAGTTCTCCAGTACCCCCTTGGGGATCGCCGAGGTGCGCCGGGCGGCGACGGATTTTCCCGGGGACGACACCAGGAAAAGGATCATGATCGTCCCGGACTGTCACGTGAAGAGCCTGAGGACCCGCGGCTACCAGGTCGCCACCGGGGCGCTCGTGCTGGAAGTCGACGGCATCGACACCTCCCAAGGCTTCATCGACCTGACGCCTGCCGTGCAGCAAAACCCCCAGCGCAGGCCGATGGTGGTGCTGGCAGCCGGCGCCGTGGAGAGCGCACGGTTGGCCCTTCTGACCTCGGGGGTCAGCGGCGCGCCGAACGCAGCCCACGTCGGCGAGAACCTGATGGTGCACATGAGGAAAAATGCCCAGTTCAAGGTTTCAGTTCCGGCTGGACTCAATCTTACCGACCTGGAACTGACCGCCTTGCTGGTCAGGTGCCGGAGCACCATCAACGGCGCCCCAGCGCACTTTCACTTCCAGATCACCGCCTCGGCGAACCCCGCCGGTTCCGGGGCCGGGAACTCCGACGCACTCCTCTTCCAGAGCGTCCCGGACCTGGACAACGTGCGCCATTTCGCCGAGACGGCTCCGGGCGAGGTCGACATCTCGATCCGCGCCGTGGGCGAGATGCTCCCCAATCCGGGTAATGCGGTGACCGTGCCTACCCAGGGAGCCCAACTGGACCCCGACGAGTTCCAGATCCCGCGCGCCCAGGTTTCCATCACCCCCCGCACAGCAGGCGGCAACGACGTGGAAAACCAGATGATGGCCTTGATGGACCAGGGGATCGACTTCCTGGCCCAGAACCTTTTCGGGGCAGGACCGCAGGCCGCCCTGAACAGGCCGGACGGACTCGGAACCACCTTCCACGAATCAGGGACCTTGCGCATGGGGGACGACCCGCTCGCTTCCGTGGTCAACCCCGACGGCCAGTTCCACTTCGTCACCAACCTCTACGCCGGCGACGCCTCCGTGCTCCCCACCTGCGGGTCGGCGAATCCGGTCATGAACGGCATCGCCATCAGGAGGAGGCTCGCCAGGAGGCTGGTTCCGGAGGGCGACGGTAACGGCACCCTCACCGCGACCAGGAGATTCGCGGTAATCCCGATGCCGTCCACGCCGCCTGCGCCAGGGACGGTCATGACCCTCTTTGACGGCAAGACCCTCGCCAACTGGCGCATGGCCGGCCGCGGTACCTTCCACGTGATAGACGGTGCGCTGCAGAGCGTCCCTTCCTTCGAGCTCGGGCTTTTGTGGTGCACCCAGCCGATGCCGCAGAATTACCGGCTGGAGCTGGAGTTCTGGCCCGCCGCCTTCAACACCAACAGCGGCATCTTCATCCGCTTCCGCAATCCCGACTCCACCGGCTACCACAACCCCGCCTGGTCCGCTGTGGACACCGGCTTCGAGGTGCAGATCGACAACACGGGAGCAGGACAGCCGGCGCCGGGATTGGCGGTCCATAAAACCGGCGCCGTTTACTCGGTGAGCTACCCCGGCAACCCCAGCCCGGTGCCAGGTTTTCCACCCGCTACACCGGGAGATTTCGTCTCGCCCCAGGACGCCGTGCCCCAGTCGTGGAACCAGTACCGGATCGAGGTGGTGAACGAGGTCGTCAGCGTGAGGCTGAACGGAGTCGACACCGCGCGCTTCACCATCCCCGATCCGAACGTGGTGCAGTTCCCGCCGCCGTGCGATCCCAAGAGGGGGCGCTTCTCCGCCACGGAGCCGACCTTCGTGGGGCTGCAGTCATACGCAAACTACAGCTACACCGCCGCCTTCAGGAACATCAGGGTTACCGTTTTGTAGGGGGATGGGAGAAATTGTGAATAGTCGCGGGAAAGGGTCGCGGCTCCCCAGTTATCTGGGGAGCCGCGATTTTTGTTCGGAGCGTCTCACCGCCGGCTGCCAACTCATGCCTGTCGCCAGCCGTCTTTGACGCGGTAGCGCTGCCGGTCGGGGTTACTCCCGCCTGCGGTCATCGGACTTGCTCCCAGTGAGGCTAACGCTGGCCCCCATGGTGGAAGCCGTCAGGGTGACGATTCTCGGGATGCCGCTGGAGTCGAGCAGGTAGCTGTCGACTTCCGTAGAGGTATCGGCGGCTTCGGTCCCGGTCAGGACTGAAGAGAGCTCCAGGATGGAACATCCCTGCACGGCAGGCTTGAGCGCCCAGGTCACGGTCACGGTTGAGGTATCGCTTCCCTCGAAGCTCCCCAGGGTGCCTGAATCGCCAACCCTTGGAAGAGAGGGGAGGGCGCTCTGTGCGAGGGGGAAATAGGTGACCCCTGAACTGAAGACGATCTGGTATATCCCGCCGTCGGTGACCTGGAAATACTTGGTGCTGATGCTGATGGTCGGCACCCCCCCCGGCGATTGCAGCGTCACCACCTCCCGGGACCTGGTGAGATTCTCCCCTTTGAAGAGCCTCGGTCCGTCCGCCAGCATCGAGTAGGAACCGCACCACCGCTGCCCCACGAGATCTGTCCCCTCCATTGCCGGAAACCTGAATCCATCCCCGGCCGAGAGTCCGAGATAGACACTTTTGAAGGCCTCCATGCTGACAGTGGTCCCCTCCGGCGTCAACGTTGCCTGGGTTTCGCTTCCCCCTTCGGCACAATCCGCGGTCCGGGTACGGGCATCGATTATTCGCGTCGATTGATTTTCCTTCCGGTCGTCTTCTTCCCCCATGGCGTTTCTCCTTTGCACACCTTGAATGATCAAGGTGCTTTGATGAAAGCTCGGGTTAAGGGAAGAGCAGCTTAGGTGGTTTCATGTAGATAAGAGTACCCTGCCGGAGGGAAATGCCAAGGGTCGGGGAAGACGAGGCAGCGGCACAAACATAAAAAAGGGCCAAGTCATCGACTTGGCCCTTTGCCATACTGTTTGGTGGGCGATACTGGGTTCGAACCAGTGACCCCTGCCGTGTGAAGGCAGTGCTCTCCCGCTGAGCTAATCGCCCGTGTTCTGATTAGATATCAGATGGGCTCACTCATGTCAAGTCATCTTTGCTATCTGTCACTCCCCTCTTTGCTCACATAACCCTAAACATTGTTTTAGCTCCCCTGATTCGCCTTGACATGCTCCTTTTGCTGTTGATATATTGCTGCAGTTTACGGGAGATGTAGATTGTCTGCTGTCACAGCGCTCCTCTCTATGACAGAGAGTGCGAGCTGCATGTCTGCACTCTGACATCCCTATACTGAGTAAAGGATTGCTTTCATGAAACTGGAACAGGGTCTCATTCAGGTGTATACCGGCAACGGCAAAGGGAAGACCACCGCCTCCCTGGGGCTCGCGCTGCGGGCGGCCGGGCGGGAGTTGATGGTCTGCATGATCCAGTTCATGAAGGGCGGCGGTCCTTACGGCGAGCAGATGGCGGCACAAAAGCTCGCTCCCTATCTCACCATCGTCCAGACCGGACGGCCCGGGTGGGTGAACAAGGAGAACCCGCAAGAGGCCGACAAGGACCTGGCGGCGGAGGCCCTGGACCTGGCACGGAAGACGCTGACCGGCGGCGAGTACGACCTGGTGATTCTGGACGAGATCAACGGGGCGGTCTCGATGGGGCTTCTGAGTGTCGATTCCGTTCTGGAGCTCATGCGGGATAAGCCGCAGCATGTCGAGCTGGTCCTTACGGGGCGCAACGCGGACGAGAGGGTCATCGAAGGAGCCGACCTGGTTACGGAGATGCGTGAGGTAAAACACTACTACAAGGCGAGGGTCAAGGCCCGGGTCGGCATCGAGATGTAAGAGCGTGAAGGGTGAAGGGTGAAACCGTCGCTGGCGCCACAAGATTTGTATAGACGAAGCGAAAATATATTTTAGTGAACTCTAGGAGGTGTGCCATGGCTGAAAGGAAATTGCGTGTGCTGGTAGGGAAGCCGGGGTTGGACGGCCATGACAGGGGAGCCAAGATCATCGCTCGCGCCTTTCGCGACGCCGGCTTCGAGGTTATCTATACGGGTCTGCACCAGACTCCTGAGCAGATCGTCTCCGCTGCCATCCAGGAGGACGTGGACCTGATCGCCCTCTCCATCCTGTCGGGTGCTCATAACACGCTTCTCCCCGCGGTCGGCGAGATACTCAAGGAGAAGAAGGCCGAGGACATCGTCCTCATGGCCGGTGGCGTCATTCCCGAGGTCGACATCCCCGGTCTCAAGCAGGCAGGCGTGCGCGAGGTGTTCACCCCCGGTACCTCGACCGAGACCATCGTGGCCTGGGTGCGCGAGAACGTAACCCCGAGGGGATAATACCTGTTGAGAATCTAGTTCCAGGTTCTATGTCGGTCCGCGTCAGCTGCTTCCTTCCTGTCGCTGCCGCTTCCGTTGGTCGGGCCAAAGTGCAGGGGGCCAACATGGAACCGCCTTTTGGGAGATAGCATGACACTTGCTGAACGTGTGCTTGATGGCGACGTGCGCGCCGCTGCACGACTCATGCGGGATATCGATGACCGCTTCCGGAGCGCGATCGAGGAGTTGAAGGTGCTCTACCCGCACACCGGCAACGCCTACATCCTGGGCCTGACCGGGCCGCCCGGCGCCGGTAAGTCGACCCTCGTGGACCAGATCGTGGCGGGCTTCAGGAATAAGGATCTCCTGGTCGGTGTGGTAGCGATCGACCCTACCAGCCCCTTCTCGGGCGGCGCCATCCTCGGTGACAGGATCCGCATGAACCGCCATGCCGACGATGCCGGCGTCTTCATCCGCAGCCTCGCCACGCGCGGCGCACTGGGCGGGCTTTCGCGTTCCACCACGGATGTGGTCAACGTCATGGACGCCATGGGGATGGACGTCATCATCATCGAGACGGTGGGGGTCGGCCAGGACGAGGTCGATATAGTCAGCACCGCCCATACCACGGCCGTCGTCATGGTTCCGGGGCTGGGCGATGACATCCAGGCCATCAAGGCCGGTATCCTCGAGATCGGCGACGTCTTCGTCGTCAACAAGGCCGACCGCGAGGGCGCCGACCGCACCACCCGTGAGCTTGCCGCCATGCTGGAGATGCGGCATCCCGAGCCTGGGGCGTGGGCGCCGCAGGTTCTGAAGACCGAGGCGGCCAGGGGCGTCGGCATCGACGAGCTCATCGATGAGTTCGACGCGCACCGGGAGTACCTCAAGGTGTCGGGGGCGTTGCAGCGCCTGACCGAGGAGCGAAATGCCAAGCTCTTCGCCGACACCCTGCGCGACGAGCTGTTCCAGGCTGTTTTCGGGGCCATAAAGGAAAACGGCAAATACCAGCAGATCCTCGAGGGCCTGCGCAACCGCACCACCGATCCCTACACGGCGGTCGAAGAGGTCATGGCGGTGAGCGCTTTTTCTTGACCCGGGACTCTCGATAGTGTTAATTAGTTGACAATGGGGCGTAAGCCCCATTAGTCGTTCGAGGTTGGAGAGTCCCAGAATGTTACGTAAGTTGCTGTGCCTGCTGGTCCCCGTCGTTCTTTTCGCCATCGTTGTCTACAACCCCCTGGCCACCTCCGATCCCGGCGCTAATCCTCAGGATCCCGCGCACGAAGACCTTTGCCGCTACGATTATCCCAGTCTTGCCAACATCAAGTGGCACCCCCACTTCGTCAAGCCTGAGGAGACCCTGGAGTCGCTCTACGGCAAGGACTGGCCGTACATCGCCCGCTTCAACAGGATAGACCGGCGCCACGTCTATCCCGGCATGACCATCAGGGTCCCGGACGACATGGCCGTCTGCAGGAGCTACTGCCCCCTTCCAAAGGAGTACGCTCCCGCTGAGAAGCATGAGAAGTACATCCTGATCGACCTGACCGAGCAGTGGATGGGTGCCTATGAGTACGGCGAACTGGTTTTCTCCGCTCCGGCGGCGACCGGTGCGGCGGGACATGACACCCCGGTGGGCGTGTACCAGATAGACGCCAGGGACCAGACCCACTCTTCCTCGTTGTACAAGACCGAGGACCAGACCGACCAGTATCCGATGGACAACGCCATGCGCTTCCACGTCGGTGCCGACAATGTCTCCTACTGGATCCATGCCAGGGACCTCCCCGGAAAGCCGGCGTCGCACGGATGCGTCGGGCTATACGACGAGGGGATGCAGAACCGGGTCTACGGCGTGCCGACGGATCCGGTGCTGCTCGATTCGGAGAAGTTCTACAACTGGGCGGTCGGTGAGGAGGAGTACGAGGACGATCCGGGCGACCTGGAGTTGATCGAGGATGCCCCGATGGTCGAGGTCCGGGGGCAGATTCCGGTGTATAGGAGATAGGTGAATGGTGAATGGTGAATGGTGAATGGTGAATGGTGAATGGTGGGCCGCTAAAATTTGGCGGTATCTTGTAGCCCCTAGCCCCTAGCCCCTAGTCCCTAGTCCCTAGCTGTTGAGCCCCTCGTCCCTGAAGTTGCCACCTATCTTATTACGTCTACTATTAAGGAACGTTGCGCCAAACCAAACCTGTTGTAACAGCGGGAGTCGCAGTGCAGCAGTTTCTCAGGGAATACCTGCAGGTTCATGGCTACTGGGTTCTCTTCCTCGGGACCTTCCTCGAGGGGGAGACCATCCTGATATTCGCCGGCTTCCTCGCCTGCGAAGGCTATTTCAGCATCTACGGCGTAATCCTCTCTGCGTTCCTCGGTTCCTTTCTCGGTGATCAGGCCTACTTTCATCTCGGACGGTGGAAGGGGGCTTTCCTGCTGAAGCTCTTCACCTCCTTCGCCAAAAAGTTCCGCAAGGCCCTGCGCCTTATCGAGCGCTACGGCTCGTTCGTCGCCTTCGTCTCCCGCTACACCTACGGTTTCAGGATCATCCTTCCCATCATCCTGGGCATGACCAACCTCTCGTCGCAGCGCTTCGTCATTCTCAACCTTGCCAGTGCCCTCTCCTGGGCCGTTATTTTCTCCCTCGCCGGGTTCCTGTTCGGCAAAGGCGCATCGCTGTTCATCGATGACCTGCAGCGTTACGAGCCGTACCTGCTGCTGATCCTTGCCATGCTGACCGGCTGCGTCTGGTTAAGCCACTTCGCCGCCCACTGGTGGCGCAGGAGGCACGCCAGGAGGAGACTGAAGCGGATGAGGATGTGGAAGGAGAGCAGAAGCCTCACCACGGAGGACACCGAGGAGTCTCAGGGGACACAGAGGAACAACCCTTAAAATTGAACGCAATAGCGTAGACCACATTTCCTCCGTGTCCCCTGTGGTTAGCTTTTGATTTAAAACTTTAGAAGTATTGCAAAACCCCGCCCCGATATGGTCTAATGCGGCTGCCGCATCACCCGCTGTTTCCTCAGGTATCCACGGGAACTCCACGGTATGCCTCCGTACATAAATTCTCCATCTTACTCAGTAGCGTCGGGTTCCACGATCCGGTTGAATGTGTCAATCCGAAGTGATCCGACGTCGATCCCGCGCTAAAAAAAGGTCTCCATGGATTTAAAAGAAAGAATCTCCGTCGTCCTCGTCGGCACCCAGAGCCCCGGCAACATCGGCATGGTCTGCCGGGCCATGAAGAATATGGGGCTTTGCGATCTGCGCCTGGTCAACCCTTGCCAGGTCGATCACCTCGACGCCATCAAATTCGCCGTCTCCGCCCGCGATCTCCTGGACCGCGCCAGGATCTTCACCTCGCTGGAAGATGCCATTGCAGACTGCGAGTTCTCGGTTGCAACCACCCGGCGCCACGGCAAGTACCGAAACGAAATCTGGTCTCCTGGCGAGGTCGTGGAAAGGTTCTCCAACTGTGCCCCGACCAGCCGGCTGGCCATGGTCTTCGGCAGGGAGGACAGCGGGCTCACCACGGAAGAGGTCGCCCTTTGCCGCTGGCAGTCCACCATTACCACTGCGGATGAGTTCGGCTCGCTCAACCTGTCCCAGGCCGTCTTGATCTTCTGTTACGAGTTCCTGAAAGGGGCTATCCCCGTGCCCGAGAAACCGGCCCGGGAAGTGGCCGGATCTGCTTCGCTCGAGCCCTTCTACTCCCAGATGGAGAAGGTCTTCCTCAAGATCGGCTACCTCAACCCCCAAAACCCTGATCACATGATGCGCACCATGCGCCGCATCTTTTCCCGGGCCGAACTCGACGAGCGTGAGGTCGCGTCGCTTCGCGGACTCCTCTCACAGATCGACTGGGCCTGCGCCGAGTTCAAAGGGAAGAAGGGGGCATGACCCTCACACACTACATAGGGTTCTTCGCCGGGGTCCTCACCAGCGGAGCCGCTGTGCCTCAGGTGCTGCAGACCTACCGGACCAAGCACGCCCGCGACCTTTCCATGGCGCAGCTGGTCCTGCTGAACCTGGGCATGCTCCTCTGGCTGGTCTACGGCCTCTCCATAGGCGATTTCCCCCTCATCGCCGCCAACACCTTTTCCATCTGCTGCTATTCCTCCTTGATCTTTATGAAGGTCCACTACGACAAGCGGGAAGCCACCGTCTGCACGGATGGCAGCGAGTGACTTCGAGCAGCGGAGATATCTCGGTATTTCCAGCTGTTAGGCGACGACGGTGATCCGGATCCCCGCTACGCCGATTCTAATGTTAAAAAAATTTATAAATTCAAATTAAATATGTTAAAGTAATCCCCGCTCCGTCCGAAACAAAGATGGGTGGGATGAGGGATTGTTAACGGGGTGGCCTCGTGAAGGTGCTCATTACTAATGATGACGGTGTTCATGCAGTCGGGATCGCCGCACTGATCAAGAAGGTATCCGAGATTGCCCAGGTAGTAGTGGTGGCTCCGGACAGGGAGCAGAGTGCGGTCTCGCATGCCCTGACCCTGCACCATCCGCTGCGCGCTGCCCGCATTGCCGAGAACGTCTTCTCCGTGGAGGGGACGCCCACCGACTGCGTCAACCTCGGCATCCACAGCCTGCTCTCCTTTCGGCCCGACCTTGTCATCTCCGGAGTAAACCGCGGCGCCAACCTGTGCGACGACGTGACCTATTCGGGGACGGTGGCCGCAGCCCTGGAGGCGACTTTGATGGGAATCCCGGCCATCGCCGTTTCCCTGGCTACCAGCGGGCCTGGGGAGAACTACGACGCCGCGGCCCGCTGCGCCGCCAGGCTGGCGAGCATGGTCTTCGAAAAGGGGCTTCCGGCCGACACCTTTCTCAACGTGAATGTCCCCGATCTTCCCGAGGACCGCCTCCTCCCGCCCCTCATCACCTGCCAGGGGAAACGGAGCTACGAGGGAACCATCGTCGACAACGTCGATCCGCGCGGCAGGAGCTATTACTGGATCGGTACTTCCGACCAGAGTTACCGGGATATTCCCGGCAGCGACTACCACGCCGTCTCACGCGGCCACATTTCCATTTCGCCTTTGCACATCGACCTCACCAACTACGCCTCCATCGAGACACTGAAGGGGTGGGAAGTGCGCTGAAGCTGGACTTTTAGGGTGCCATTTGCTATATTTCCCCGCTGGCTAACGGGGGGGAGATGGATTTATCGGTTGCACGCAAGAGGATGGTGACAGAGCTGATCAGGCGCGGGATTACGGACCAGCGGGTTATCGGCGCCATGCAGAACATACCCAGACACATCTTCGTCGAAGAGGCGATGGCGGCTCAGGCTTACAGCGACAGCTCGCTTCCGATCGGCGAGAAGCAGACCATCTCACAGCCGTACACCGTGGCGAAGATGACGCAGATGCTGGAGCTGACCGGGCGGGAGAAGGTGCTGGAGCTCGGGACCGGCTCGGGCTACCAGGCCGCGGTTCTGGCCACCCTGGCCAACCGGGTCTACACGGTGGAGAGGATCCGCCCGCTGGCGCTGAAGGCCAGGAAGGCGCTGGACAGCCTCCGCCTGCTGAACGTCAACCTGAGGATCGGAGACGGCACCGACGGCTGGCCCGAGGAGGCACCCTTCGACGCCATCCTGGTAACCGCGGGAGCCCCACAGGTTCCGCAATGCCTCATCGACCAGCTGGCGCCGGGAGGGAGACTGGTGATCCCGGTGGGAGACAGGGTGGACCAGCAGATGGTGCTGATCAGGAGGAAGGAAGACGGGACGGTGGAGAGACAGGATTCGGAAGGGTGCCGTTTCGTCAAGCTGATTGGAAAAAACGGATGGAGCGAGGAGCACTGAAGGAGCAACTGAAGCGACTGCATTGACGTTCCAAACCAAGTTTGCCCATAGGAGTTTCGCATGGAAAGTGAAGAGCTTCTAGAGGTGAAGGAACCCCTCTTTATGGATGTCGAGCAGGACCCGGATGCACTTGAGCTGGAAGACGAAGTGGAAGAGGTGGATGAGCCGGCCGAGGTCGAGGAGGAAGAGATCAAGGCGGCCGTGGTCGAGCATTTCGACGACGCCATAAAGCTCTATCTGCGGGAAATACAGAAGACAAAACTCCTGACCGCCGACGAGGAAAAAGAGCTGGCGGCGAGGATAGATCTCGGGGACAAGGCGGCCCGGGACCGGATGATCGTATCGAACCTCCGCCTGGTGGTGAAGATAGCCAAGCGCTACATAAACCGCGGGCTCCCCTTTCTCGACCTGATCGAGGAAGGCAACATGGGGCTGATCAAGGCGGTCGAGCGCTTCAAGCTCTCCAAGGAGTGCCGCTTCTCCACCTATGCTACCTGGTGGATCAGGCAGTCCATCGAGCGCGCCCTGGTCAACCAGTCGCGCACCATCAGGCTGCCGGTGCACGTCTCAGACGACATCAACAAGATGCTTCGGGTGACGCGCGAGCTGGTGCAGAAGATGAACCGGGAGCCGACCATCAAGGAAGTCGCCGACACCCTCGACGTCAACGTGACCTACGTGCGGCGGCTGATGGTGCTTTTGAAGAAGACCTATTCGATCGAGCGGCCGATGGGGGAGAACAACGACTACTTCCTGATCGACACCATCGAGGACACCTCGACCATTTCTCCGGCCGTGCTCCTCGAGGATCTTAACAAGTACGAGCTGGTTTCGAAGTGGTTCGAGACCCTCTCCGACGGCGAGAAGAAGATCCTGACCCTGCGCTTCGGCCTGGACGACAAGGACCCGCAGACCCTGGACACCATCGGCAGGAGCTTCGGGGTGACCCGCGAGCGGATCAGGCAGATCGAGGCCAAGTCGCTGGAGAAGCTGAGAAAGATAGTGGAAGCTACCGATGTTATGGGCAAAGCTGTAAATACGGCAAAATAAGGAGCGGGCGGAAGCATGGAAAAACTGAAGGAGATCATCAGGGACGTACCCGACTTTCCGAAGAAGGGGATACTTTTCAAGGACATCACCACCCTCTTGGGCGACGCCAAGTCCTTCCAGCGCATGGTGGACCTGCTGGCGCACCGCTACGTAGGCGAGAAGATCGACAAGGTGGTGGGTGTCGAGGCGCGCGGGTTTATCATCGGCGCAGCCCTAGCATACAAGCTCGGCGCAGGCATCGTGCTGGTGAGAAAGCCGGGGAAGCTCCCTGCAGAGACCTTCAAGAAGACCTATGCCCTCGAGTACGGCACCGACACCCTGGAGATTCACACCGACGCCATCAAGAAGGGCGAGCGCGTCGTGGTCGCCGACGACCTGTTGGCGACCGGCGGGACCATGGCCGCCGTGGTAGACATGATGACAGAGCTGGGAGCCGATCTCGTGGAGTGCTGCTTCATGGCCGAGCTGGAATTTCTGGAAGGGAGCAAGAAGCTTCCCGAAGGTAAGGTCTTCTCGTTGTTGAAGTTTTAGTTCCTAATTTGCAGACTGGATTGTGTCAGCTTCAATAAATTCTTGCCAAGGCAAGGGTGTTGAGGTATAAAGGCTGTCTGACTTGTCCCCGTAGCTCAGCAGGATAGAGCACTTCCCTCCTAAGGAAGGGGTCGGACGTTCGAATCGTCTCGGGGACGCCATAAAATATTAAGGGCCACGGCTTACGCTGTGGCCCTTTTTTAATGGCTCCGGTTGCATTGGCTGGAATGCCATCTAACATTGCAGTCATTATGGAAAGTAATGGGAATAATGGGGCAGAGGGGGAGTAATAAGCGACTACCAGACTCTCCACTCCTACCGAAAGTCAGTCGTAATCTACGAAATAACCTACCGCTTCTGCAAACGCTTCCTCGCCCGCGGCGACCGCACAATCGACCAAATGATACAGGCTGCCCGCTCCGGAAAGCAGAACATCGTGGAAGGAAGCAAGGCAGCCGTCACCTCAAAGGAAACGGAAATCAAGCTGACCAACGTGGCCCGGGCCAGCCTCGAAGAGTTGCTGGAAGATTACCGGGACTACCTGCGCGTGCGCGACCTCCGCATCTGGGACAAGGATAGCCGCGAGGCCCAGTACGTCCGCACTCTCGGAAAAAGAGACCAGTTGTCTTTTGAACTCTTTCGGGACTTCACGGAAAACCGCCCCGCCGAGATTGTGGCCAACATCGCCGTCTGCCTCATTCATCAGGCGAACTACCTGCTGGATCAGCAACTGAAAGGACTGGAAGCGGCGTTCTTGAAGCATGGCGGCCTGCGCGAACGCATGACCTGCGCCCGCCTGCAGGCACGTGAACAACAACGGAAGGGCCCGGGGGGAGATGGCAGGGAGTGAGAAAGGTCCCGTAATCGTGGGACTCTATTCTGTGGGATCGGTGTCGAAAAACCCGCCAGTTGTTGTCGCAGATAAAGTCGCATGTTTTATTCTAGACCACTATGCGGAATTGGGCGCCGTCGCCCACGTTGCGTGCGCTCAAAGAGCCCCCCATATTCTTCTCGATGATCGCTTTTGACATGTAAAGGCCAACACCCGTCCCCTTGTCAGGCCCTTTGGTGCTGAAGTAGGGGTCGAATATCTTGTCGATGATTTCTTCGGGAATCCCGCCGGCGTTGTCGGTGATGGTGACGGCGCACCTGTCGCCTTCCATGGATATCTCTATCGTGATTGACGGACTCGCCACATTTTTTGTCACAAAGGCATCCCTGGCGTTGATCATGATGTTGAGAAGCACCTGGGAGAATTCGTTGGGGTAACCTTTCACGACAGGATCACAGTCTGCGATGATTGCGGTCCGTATCTGTTGCTGTCTCAAACAGCCTTCAAGAAGGGATATGGTTTTTTCGATTATCTCAAGTATCCTGAAATCCACCTTTTCCTTGTCTGGCCTGAAAAAATACCTGAAGTCATCGATGGTCTGGGACATGTGTTGTATCGTTTCCAGGGTTTTTTTGACATTGGCCTCGAGGAATTCCTCGCTGAACGCCCCCATCTTATAGGTCATCGACAGTTCCTGGGCGAGCATCCCCAGTATATTCAGCGGCTGTCGCCACTGGTGGGCGATGTTGCCGATCATCTCCCCCAAGGCGGCCTGGCGCCCCTGCTGCATCAGCACCTCGTCCTTTTTGCGCAGTTCCTCCATGGTCTGCAGACGCTCGGCCGTCTCTCGGGTGAGCGCCGCGGTTCGCTCCCTCACCCGTTGCTCCAGCTCGCGGTTCAGGTTTGAGAGCGACTTCTGGGCGCTCAAAAGCTTCCGGTTCTTTTCGGCGGCAAGCTCGTAGGTGGCAAGGAGCAGATCGATGGTCTTGGCACGAGTGGCGTGGATCCGATAGTTCTTTTCGTGATACCGGATGGCTACCCCCCCGCCAGCTTCCACCTCCTGGCAGGCCCCTTTTCCCTCAAGGACGGCGCTTATCCGGGAGAGGAGCAGCTCGTTGCTGTAGGGCTTGGAGACGAAGTAGTCAGCGCCGGCCTCGAGGCTTCGCAGCACGTCTGCCGGGTCGATCAGGTGGGTGAGCAGGATGATCGGCGTCCCCTTTGCTTCCTCGATCCCTCTCACCCGTCGGCATAGCTCGAAGCCGTCCATCTCCG
>NZ_JBXKJL010000255.1:0-2391 GCF_056994735.1 Geomonas sp. | reverse complement strand
CAGGACATCCTTTCCGGCATCGAGATACTCATCTACGGATTGCTGGGCATGGGGGCCTTCGCCTGGCACGCGACGGAGCTCGGTAAGGAGGACGAGGAGATCTATGCCTTCATTCACCGCTCGCTGGCCGCCACAGCCAATCCCAAGGCGACCCTCGAGGATTTCGTCAACCTTTCCATGGAGTGTGGCAAGCAGAACCTGCGCACCATGGAACTGCTGTATCAGGGGCATGCCGAACGTTACCAGGATCCCGAACCGATGAAGGTGAACCTGGGGACCCGCGGCGGCAAGGGGATCGTCGTTTCAGGGCACGACCTTCCCATGCTGGAGGAGATCCTGAAACAGAGCGAGGGGAAGGGGATCAACGTCTACACCCACGGAGAGATGCTCCCCGCCAACGGTTATCCCGGCCTGAGGAAATATTCCCACTTCGCCGGCAATTTCGGAACTGCCTGGCAGAACCAGGCCAAGGAACTCCCCGATTTCAGCGGGGCCATCATCTTCAACACCAACTGCATTCAAAGGCCGGCACCGGGCTACGCGGACCGGCTGTTCACCTGGGGCGAGGTGGCCTGGCCCGGAGTTCAGCACCTGGAGGGACACGACTTCACCCCGGTCATCGAAAAGGCCTTGTCACTGCCGGACCTCCCCGACAATCCCGGCAAGGAGATCCTGGTCGGTTTCGGCCATGAAGCCGTCTTCAAGGTGGCCGGCGCCGTGGTCGATGCGGTCAAGAACGGTGCGGTAAAGCACTTCTTCCTGATCGGCGGCTGCGACGGAGCCAAGTCCGGGCGCAACTACTTCACGGAATTCGCCGAGAAGGTGCCGAAGGACTGCGTGATTTTGACCCTGGCCTGTGGCAAGAACCGCTTCAACCGCCTCGACTTCGGCGACATCGGAGGAATCCCGCGGCTGCTCGACGTCGGCCAGTGCAACGACGCCTATTCCGCCATCAGGATAGCTCTGGCCTTGGCGGATGCCTTCAAATGCGGCGTGAACGACCTCCCGCTTTCCATGATCCTCTCCTGGTACGAGCAGAAGGCACACGTGATCCTCCTCACCCTGCTGCACCTCGGCATCAAGGGCATCCGGCTGGGTCCCTCCCTCCCGGCCTACGTATCGCCGAACGTTCTGGACTTCCTGGTCAAGAACTTCGACCTCGGTCCGATCACCACCGTCGACCAGGACCTCAAGCACGCCCTCGGGGCTTAGGCAAAGAGACGTACATCGCCCCTGTCGCTACCTCCGGAAATGGTAGGGATGGGGGCGATGCCGCATCCGGCGCTGACATTCCTAAAGTGGAGGACCAAGCCAATGCCGACCTACGAGTATCGCTGCCAGAGCTGCAACGAGAACTTTTCGGTAAGGATGACGATGGCGCAGCACGACCAGCAGCCGGTCTCCTGCCCCGCCTGCAAGGGAAACAGCATAGCCCCGCACTACACACCCTTCTTCCCGAAGACCAGCAAGAAGAGTTAGCGCTGCCTTCTTGCACAACACCCTCCCCGATCGGTCTAAAGAGATACCATAAATGAAAAGGGATCACGATGTGCCGTGATCCCTAAGGTCGCTACCATGCCTTCGCTTCTTTGTCAGCTTACGCCGAGGATGATGCTGGAAGCTTTGATCATGGCGCAGGCATGGCCGCCGTTCTGTAAACCGAGGCGCTTCGCGCTGTCATGAGTGATGACGGCGCTGACGGTATCGCCGCCGCCGATTTCGATGTCGACTTCGGTGTTGACCGGCCCTTCGACGATCTTGGCAATGGTGCCGCAGAAGATATTGCGGGCGCTTACCTTCGCGTCGTGCAGGTCGGTGCCGATGATGACCGAGCTTGCCTTGACCAATGCGAACGCCGCACCGCCGTTCTTCAGACCGAGGTTGTCGACAGCCACATTGGTGACGGTCGCGACAACCGAGGCTCCGCCCTTCAGGGTGAGAGTAACCTCGGAATTGACGGCTCCTTTGGTGATCTTGGCAACGGTCCCGGTAAATGTATTTCGTGCGCTGACTTTCATTGAAAAACCTCCTTTCAGAAATTGGTGGAGGAGGGATCGCCACCATCCTCCATGTATTAAGCCCACTATGCGGGGGGACTCCAACAGGGTGATGAGAGGTGCAACGTATCCATTTATAGCAGCTGAAATCGAAAAGTAAATCTAGGGACGCTGTTAAAATTTTAAGATTCTAATATTGCAACCCTCTGCTATAGTTTAGGTATGCCCAGATTAGCTCGACTAGATGCAGTTGGGTTGTTGCAGCATGTCATGGTCCGGGGAATCGAGAAGTGCGATATCTTCATCGATGACCAAGACCGCAGGCGCTTCGTTGATCGCTTCTCCGACCTCCTTCTCAAAACTCAGACAGCTTGCCTGGCGTGGTGTTTGATGA
>NZ_JBXKJL010000254.1:0-1634 GCF_056994735.1 Geomonas sp. | reverse complement strand
TGCCTGTGACCCGTGCAAAAATAGATTCCACCAACCTCCTGTTCCGGCTGGCCCATCTGACGCGACGTTGGCGCCAGGTGCTGGACTTGAAGATCCAGACAGCGGGACTGACAGACGCCACCTGGCGACCCCTCCTGCATCTCTACCTCCTGGGCGACGATATCCGCCAGAAAGACCTGGCCGCCTCTGTCGGCCTGGAAGGCCCCTCCCTGGTACGCCTCCTCGATAACCTCATCGGCAAGGGACTGATCGAACGCTCCGAGTGCCCCACCGACCGCCGTGCCAAACTCCTCCGTTTAACCCGCTCCGGCCAGCTGGCCGTGGCAGAAATCCATGAGACCGTGAAGAACCTGGAATCAGAGGTGCTGAGTCCATTCGCCGAGGCGGAAACGTCTCGGATGGCGGACTTTGTCGAGCGCCTGGAAATGTCGGTGCAAAACGTGCGGGAGAGAGTAAAACGATGAGACATGCACGACTGAAGCGTTTTGTGCTGCACCAGCGGCCCCATCTTCTTACCACCGTGCGGGGGACCACCGCAGCTTTGACGGCTCTCTCGGCCGCCATCTTCCTCGGCCTAGCCTGTCCGTACTGGGCAGCGATGACCGCCCTCATCGTCATCCAGCCAACGCGCGGGCTCTTGTGGGAAAAGAGCTTCTACCGCCTCCTCGGCACCGCGATCGGCTCGTCAGCGGCTCTGCTGCTCCTGCTCTACACACGGTCTCCGCTGGTTTTGACCGTCGCCCTTTGCCTCTGGGTTGCCGCCTGCGTCGGCCTCGGCAATCTCCTTTATGGCCTGCGCTCCTACGGTTACCTCATGGCAGGTTGTACCTGTGTGGTCATCGCCATGACCGGTTACCAGAATCCTTCCCGCATCTACGAGATCGCCTTCGGCAGGGTCGCCTGCATCATGGTCGGCATCATCTCCGCCACAGTGGTCACCGCACTTTTCACTCCCAGACCTTCCGCCGCCGAGTTTCACCGTCGCCTGGATGGCCTCGTCGCCGACTGTTTTTCCTGGCTGGCGCTGTTGCTGCGCCGGGGGAGGGGAGGCGATCTGGTAAGGCTGGAGCAGGATATCCTGATCGAGGTCACCGAGATCGAAAGCCTCTTTGAGGTCCTGGCCGCAGGCAACGGGAACCTCAAGAAACAGGGTCGCCAGCTGAGAACCCTGATCGCCTCCCTGCTCTCCCTGCTGGCGGTGGGCCGCATGGGTGGCGAGCAGCTTGCCAGGTATAAAGACGCGGCCGGCGACAGCGAGCCGTGGCAGGAACTCCTGGCTTTGCAGCTGGAAGTGCTGGCCGCCCGCGCCGAGGCACAGGAGGACCTGGAGGCCCATGTCTCGGTCATCGCCGCGCAGACCCAAGCGCATTTTCCTTTACTCACCCGGACCCTGGTGGAGATCGTTGCCTCGCTGGGAAAGGTGCTGGAGCAGGCCGGGTCGCTGACCGGTCCGGCGCGGGACATCGACACACCCCACTTGCCTCGTCATCGGGATTATCGCGAGGCATCTCGGGCTGCCGCCCGCGCCGTCATCGCCCTTGCCGCCGCCGGCGCCGTCTGGACGCTGTCCGGCTGGCAGCAGGGGCCGCTTACGCTGATGGCCGTCTCGATCATGGTCACCATCTTTTCCACCA
>NZ_JBXKJL010000253.1:0-11932 GCF_056994735.1 Geomonas sp. | reverse complement strand
TCATCATAGAAGAGGGAGAATCATCGATGAAAAAGAACAAACTGACGCTCTGCATCATGGCAGCCATGGTGCTGGGGATCCTGGTCGGCTATGCCTGCAACGTCTCCGCGCCCAACCCCGCCGCAGCCAAGGATATTGCGGGATACTTCTCCATCCTGACAGACGTCTTCCTCAGGCTGATCAAGATGATCATCGGCCCCCTCGTCTTCGCCTCCCTGGTCTCCGGGATCGCCGGCATGGGCGACTCCCACGCCGTCGGACGCATCGGCGCCAAGGCGATGGGGTGGTTCATCTGCGCCTCGCTCCTCTCGCTCTTTATCGGCCTGCTCTTCGTGAACTTCCTTCAGCCCGGGCACGCCATGAACCTTCCCCTCCCCGCTGCGGGCGCGGCCACTAACCTGAAGGCATCCTCTCTAAACCTCAAGGATTTCATCACCCACGTCTTCCCGAAAAGCTTCTTCGACGCCATGGCCCAGAACGAGATCCTGCAGATCCTGGTCTTCTCGGTCTTCTTCGGTTTCGCCATCGGCTCGTTCAAGGACCACGGCGCCAAGACCATCATCAAGTTCATCGATGAACTGGCGCGCGTCATGCTGAAGGTCACCGACTACGTCATGTGGTTCGCGCCGCTGGGCGTCTTCGCCGCGGTCGCCTCGGTCATCACGGTCCAGGGGCTCGGGGTGCTGGTCACCTACGGCAAGTTCATAAGCGGCTTCTACCTCTCTCTGGCGGCTCTCTGGCTGGTGCTTATTGCCGGCGGCGCCGTTGTCCTGAGAGGGAGGATCTTCACCCTGCTGAAGATGATCCAGGAGCCGATGCTGCTGGCCTTCTCCACCGCGAGCAGCGAGGCTGCCTATCCCGCCACCCTGGAGAAGCTGAAGAAGTTCGGCTGCTCGGACAAGATCGCGTCGTTCGTGCTGCCGCTCGGCTACTCTTTCAACCTCGATGGCTCCATGATCTACCAGGCCTTCGCCATGATCTTCATCGCCCAGGCCTTCAACATCGAACTCTCCTTCTCGAAGCAGGTGACCATCCTCCTGGTGCTGATGGTTACCAGCAAGGGGATGGCCGGTGTGGCGCGGGCCTCGCTGGTGGTGGTTGCAGCTACCCTGCCGATGTTCAACCTCCCCGAGTCGGGGCTGCTGCTGATCATGGGCATCGACCAGTTCCTCGACATGGGGCGCACCGCGACCAACGTCATCGGGAACTCGATCGCCACCGCTGTGGTCGCGAAGTGGGAAGGGGGCCTAGGCGTGGTATGCGAGGATGAAACTGCCGACTTGGAAGCCGAGGAGGAAGAGCTCCTTGCCATGCCGGGTGCGGTCGTGGAATAGACGAAGAGGGCATTGAAGCTTTCGGGGGGGTGCTTCCCGTTCCAGAGGAACGAGGGGCATCCCCTTCTTTTTTTTCGGCATTCTTCGCGCGCCGCCGATTAAGGAGCCCCTATTGTCAAGCGATAATTGGTTTGACTACGGCACTAAAAAAAAGTAACTTGGCCGGGATTATCTGAAGGGTGGATTTCATGTTACGAGCACGTCTGTACCTCCTTTTCTTCATTCCTTTCACCCTTGCCTGCTGTCTCTTCGCCATCGTCGGCGGCCTCTTCGACAGCAGCGGCCGGTCCGGGCACGCCTGCGCCCGCTTCTGGAGTCGCTGGGCTCTGCGGGTGGCGGGGATCCGGCTCGTGGTCGACGGGCTGGAGCATGTCCCTACCGATGGTCCCGTCATCTACATGGGGAACCACCAGGGGAACTTCGACATCAACGCGCTATCGCTGGCCATCCCGCGCCTCTTTTCCTGGGTCGCCAAGGAGGAGCTGTTCCGGGTGCCCTTTTTCGGCAGTGCCATGAGGCGCGCCGGTTATATCCCCCTGGACCGCAGCGACGGCAGGAAGGCGCTGAAGAGCATGAAGCAGGCTGCCGAGCGGATCGCCGCCGGCGCCAGCGTGGTCATATTCCCGGAAGGGACCCGCACCAAGGACGGAGCGCTCCTCCCGTTCAAGCGCGGAGCCTTCCTGCTGGCCGCCAAGGCCGGGGTGCCGATCGTTCCCTTAACCATAAACGGCAGCAGGGAGATCAATCCCCCGAACCGCATCGAGCTCTATCCCGGAACTATAAAGATCACTTTTAGCGAAGCGATCCCGGTGGCGGGAGTGCCGGAGGGGGAGCTGATGGCGCGGGTGCGTGAGGCGATTGCCTCAAACCTGGAGGTTCATTAGATGGTAATGGTTTATGTCTTGATGGCGGTCGTTGGGATCGCCCTGATCTGCTGGGGTCTCCCGGCGTCGCACCGGCTGCGGAAGCCTTACGATATCCTGGCGGCGCTGGCCGTTCTCATCGGCGTGGTGGTGGCCCTGCTGGGCGCGCTGCTGATCGCAGACCCCGGCTTTTTCCAGGGATAGACGTCGCCCGGGGGTTAGGGGGATTTCTCGCAGCTGCCGGGATCACAAAATCCCCCCCGCCCCCCCTTTTACAAAGGGGGGAGGTCGGTGAGGCTCCTTTGTCCAAAGTGTGTGGTTCGTGGCTCCTTTTTTCAAAGGGGAGTTTGATAATCAGAAGGAAGTGAAGATGGAAAAGGTAAAGACCATAGCCCTCAACGTGGCGGTCGCCGCGATTATCGGGATCGTGCTGATCTGGGGGAACACCCTCTACCGGCAGCACGTGCAGTTCGACAAGGGCGAAAAGGCCTCGGCTGCCGGCGATTTCCCTGCCGCCGTGGCAGGGTATGAGTCCGCCATCCACATGTACACCCCGGGAAGTTCGCTGGTGGAGGAGAGCGCGAAAAAGCTCTGGAACATCGGGCTGCTGTTCGAGCAGAGGGGAGATATTCCCCGCGCACTGATCGCCTACCGCTCGCTGCGGAGTTCCTTCTACGCCATCGTCTGGATCTACGCCCCCGGCGAGGATTGGATCAAGCAATGCGATGCTAAGATCGCCGTGCTGGCCAGGTTGCAACCACGGAAATGATTTTCTCCCCCGCCCCTTGAGGTGGGGTGACGGTGGGTGGCACGGCGTCCTCAATGGCGCCTTCCCCCCCACCCCGACCCTCCCCCTCGAGGGGGGAGGGAGCTCGTTGATCCCTGTTAGTCCAGGGAGTTGAGGGCGAAGGATTAACAATTTGGAAGCGATGCAGATAGAATCAACCGGTCTCAAGTTCGTGGCCCTCGGAGGGCTCGGCGAGATCGGTCTCAACATGGCGGTCTTCGAGTATGGCGACGACATCGTCATCGTGGACTGCGGCCTGATGTTCCCGGAGCCTTACATGCTCGGGATCGACGTGGTCATCCCGGATGTCAGCTACCTCCTGGAGCGTGCCGACAAGATACGCGCCATCCTTCTCACCCACGGCCACGAGGATCATATAGGGGCCCTCCCGTACGTCTTGAGGGAGCTGAACCCGCCCATCTTCGGCACGGCCCTCACCCTCGGCCTCGTCAAGGAAAAGCTCAAGGAGTACGACCTCGACGAGAAGACCGACCTGCGGGTGGTCACCCCGCGCGAGAAGATCCGCCTGGGGGAATTCTACGTCGAGTTCATCCGCGTCGCCCATTCCATCGTGGACGGCTGCGCCCTGGCCATAAGCTGCCCCGAAGGGGTCGTGATCCATTCCGGAGATTTCAAGCTCGACCAGACCCCGGTAGATGGCCAACTCACCGACCTCGCCACCTTCTCCCGCTACGGCGAGTCCGGCGTCCTGGCCTTTTTCGCCGATTCCACCAACGTGGAACGGGAGGGATACACCCTCTCCGAGCGGCTGGTGGGGGAGGCTTTCACCGAGATCTTCCCGCGCTGCACCGGCAGGGTCATCGTCGCCGCGTTCTCCAGCAACATACACCGCGTCCAGCAGGTGGTGGAGGCGGCCCAGAAGACGGGGAGGAAGGTGCTCCTGAACGGCCGCTCCATGATCGCCAACGTGCAGATCGCCCGGGAACTCGGCTACCTGAAGATTCCCGACGACATGCTGATCGACCTGAAGGAGATGCCGAAGCTCCCGAAGGAGCAGGTCTGCATGATCACCACCGGCAGCCAGGGCGAGCCGATGAGCGCGTTGACCCGGATCGCCATGGACGACCACAAGCAGATCAAGGTGGAGGAGGGGGACACGGTCATCCTCTCCTCGCGCTTCATCCCCGGGAACGAGAAGACCATCTCCGATCTCATCAACCACCTCTACCGGCGCGGCGCCGAGGTCATCCACGAGAAGGTCTCGGAGGTGCACGTCTCCGGCCACGCGAGCCAGGAGGAGCTGAAGCTTCTTCATAACCTGGTGCGCCCCCGCTTCTTCGTCCCGGTTCACGGCGAGTACCGGCACCTGGTGAAGCACGCCCAGCTCGCGCAAAGGGTGGGGATGCCGAAAGAGAGGACCCTCCTGGCGGTCAACGGCGACGTGATCCTCTTCCACAGGGGCGAGGGGTGCCTCGTCGACCACGTCGATACCGGCCGGGTCTTCGTTGACGGCAAGGGAGTCGGCGACGTCGGCAATGTGGTCCTCAAGGACAGGAAGCACCTTTCCGAGGACGGCATGGTGGTGGTCATCATCGGGATCAACCAGATCAGCGGCGAGATCATCTACGGCCCCGACATCGTGTCCCGCGGCTTCGTCTTCGAGGACGAGAGCCAGCAGTACCTGGATGAGGCGCGGAAAGTGGTGCTCGACACCCTGGCGCTGGTGAACACCGAGGTCCTCACCGATTGGAGCGAGGTGAAACTTGAGGTGCGCCGGGTGCTGAGGCGGTTCTTCAACAAGACCATCGAGCGGCGCCCGGTGATCCTGCCAATGGTACTTGAGATGTAAACCCTGATTAGCCACGGAGACACGGAGGGAATCTGAGAAAACCCGTGAAAGCGGGCGATCCGGAGTCGTAGTGCCATCAGGTAACGCGTAGTTGCAGGTTTTGATTCTGCGGTTCTCAGATTTTCTCCGTGTCTCCGTGGCAAGGATTGGTTCATTTATGACGACTGAAGCGACAATTGAAAAGAAAGAGAAGGTGACCAAGGAGATGAAGGGGATGGCGCTGGCGGCCGGGGGTATCTTCCTCGCCGTGGCTCTCGCCTCCTTCAACGGCGAGGACCTCTCCTTCAACAGCGTCTCGACCTCGATGGAGACCCACAACCTGGGCGGCCGCTTCGGGGCCCAGCTCGCGGACGTCTCCCTCCAGCTCCTCGGCCTCGCCTCCTACGTCGTCCCCGGCACCCTCATCTATCTCGCCTACCGCGCCTTCGGCTCGGACCCGGTACGGTGGAAAAAGTACAAGGGGGTCGGCTTCGCGCTGCTCCTGATCTCCCTCTCCGGGCTCTTCGCCTTCAACCTGCAGTTCACGGAATTCTTCGGGCAGCGGGTGCCGACCGGCGGTTTCATCGGCTTCCAGTTCGCCGAACTCCTCAAGCGCGCCTTCGGCAAGGTCGGCGCGGTTCTCATCCTCCTCCCCATGCTGGCCGCAAGCGCCATGCTCCTTTCCCGCTTCTCCTTCGTGCTGCTGGCCGGCTGGTGGATGAATGCCATCAAGGACAGGTGGAGCCGCTACCAGGAGCGCCGGGACCTGAACCGGCAGCTGATGGAGAAGGAGGGGCCGAAGGAGAAGGGAGAAAAGCCGAAACCGCATCCGGCACCGATCATCAAGCCCGCCGCCGTGGCGCCTCCGGTGAACGTCGTTGCCGCTAAGAAGGAAAAGAAGCAGGACGAGAAGAAGAGCGCCCCGATCCAGGAGGCCTTCGAATTCATCAAGGCCGACGGCAACTACCGGACGCCGCCGCTCTCTCTGCTCGACCCGCCTCCGGAGGGCGTCAAGCGCCAGGACCGCGACACCCTGACCATGAACGCGCGGCTGGTGGAGAAGAAGCTCAAGGATTTCGGTGTGGAAGGGGAGGTGGTGGAGATCTGCCCCGGCCCGGTCATCACCATGTACGAATTCTCTCCCGGCCCCGGCATCAAGGTCAGCCGCATCGCCGGGCTCTCCGACGACCTTTCCATGGCACTGCAGGCGCACTCCATCCGCATCGTGGCGCCGATTCCGGGCAAGGGGGTGGTCGGCATCGAGCTCCCGAACCGCGAGCGCGAGATGGTTTCGCTCAAGGAGATCTTCAACTCCGAGGAATTCCACAAGGGGAAGATGAAGCTGCCGATGGCGCTGGGCAAGGACATCGCCGGGAACCCGCTGGTCACCGACCTCGCCAAGATGCCGCACCTGCTGGTCGCCGGCGCCACCGGCTCCGGTAAATCGGTTGCCATCAACACCATGATCCTGTCGCTGCTGTACACCTCCACCCCCAACGACGTCAGGATCATCATGGTGGACCCGAAGATGCTGGAACTCTCGGTTTATGAGGGTATCCCGCACCTCCTCCTCCCGGTGGTGACCAATCCGAAGAAGGCCTCGCTGGCGCTCAAATGGGCGGTCGAGGAGATGGGGCGGCGCTACCGGCTCATGAGCGACAAGGGGGTCAGGAACATCGACTCCTACAACAAGGAGCTGGAGCGCAGCGAGAAAGAGGAAGCGGAGAACAAGGCCCGCGGCACCGTGGTGGTCGAGGAGATCGAGGAGGTCGAGGACGCCGACGATATGGAGGCGCGCGAGGCGGCGATCCAGGCCTTCCTGGAGAAGGAAGACCAGCTGGAGCACGGCCACCTCCCCTACATCGTGGTCATCGTCGACGAGCTCGCCGACCTGATGATGGTTGCCGGTCGCGAGATCGAGGAGTCGATCGCCCGCCTGGCCCAGATGGCCCGTGCCGCCGGCATCCACCTGATCCTGGCCACCCAGCGTCCGTCGGTCGACGTCATCACCGGCCTCATCAAGGCCAACTTCCCGGCCCGTATCTCCTTCCAGGTCTCGTCAAAGATCGACTCGAGGACCATCCTGGACGGCAACGGCGCGGAATCGCTCCTGGGTGCGGGCGACATGCTCTTCCTCCCGCCGGGGACCTCGAAGATGCTCCGCTCCCACGGCGCCTTCGTCTCGGACGCGGAGGTGCAGCGCGTGGTCGAGTTCCTGAAGAAGCAGGGCAAGCCGGTCTACGAGAAATCGATCCTGGAGATGAAGTCCTCCGACGAGAAGGAGAACGGCGGCGGCGACGAGGAGCTCGACGAGCGCTACGACGACGCCCTGGCGCTGGTGGCCGAGACCAAGCAGGCCTCGATCTCCATGATCCAGCGGCGGCTCCGTATCGGCTACAACCGCGCCGCGCGCATCATCGAGAAGATGGAGCAGGAAGGGGTGGTCGGGCCGTCCGACGGCACCAGCAAGCCTAGGGAAGTCTTTGTCAATAAAATCTGACTCGGACCGGTCTGACTTACCGGACTTGTCTGACTGATACGAGGAGAAGGAGGTTCAATGACGATTAACGATAGCCTGGCCCATTTCGCGGTCACCATCATCGGTAAGGACAGACCCGGTATCGTCGCCGACACGGCCGAGGTGCTTTACTCGCTGGGGTGCAATATCGAGGACTCCAGCTGCACCATGCTGGCCGGTGAGTTCGCGATGATTCTCATCGTCTCCCATGCAAAGCCTTTTTCGAAGAAAACGCTGGAGGCCGAGTTCACCGCCAAGAATGCCGGCAACGGGCTCTCCGCCTTCATTCGCTCCCTCAAGAACGACGAGGTCGCCTACCAGAAACCCGCCGGGGAGCTTTGCCTCGTTTCGGTCTACGGCAGCGACCAGCCGGGGATCGTCTACCGGGTCACCCGCGAGCTGGCCGACCGTGGCATCAACATCACGGACCTGAATACGAAACTGATCGGAAGCCCCACCGAGCCGGTCTACGTCCTGATGCTGGAGGCGGCACTTCCCCAGGAAATGTCGGTCGAGGACGCCTCCAGCCTGCTGGAAAAACTGAAAAAGGAGTTGAGTGTGGAGATCTCGGTGCGCCTCATCACACCGGTCTCGCTCTGATATGGCTGTAAAACCTATTGTCATTTATCCCGATCCCATCCTGAAAACCCCCTGCCCGCGGGTTGACTCCATTGATGACGGCATCAGGCAGCTCATTGAGGATCTGGTCGACACCATGCACGCCGGCCCCGGCTCGGTCGGTGTCGCCGCGCCGCAGATCGGGATCTCGCTCAAGGCCTGCGTGATCGACGTATCCAAGAACCGCCACGGCAAGGACAACAATCACGGGCTCCTGCTGATGATAAACCCGGAGATCGTCGCCCGTAGCGGCGCCGCCGTCATGCGCGAGGGGTGCATGAGCGTTCCGGACTACACCGGGGACGTCGAGCGCTCCACCGAGGTCTCGTTGCGATTTACGGAGCCGGACGGGACGTTGCGGGAGTTCGTGGCCACGGGGTTCGAGGCCGTCGCCATTCAGCATGAGCTCGACCACCTGGACGGCTTTCTCTTCCTGGACCGCATCGCCTCGCTGAAGACGGGCTTGTTCAGGAGGAAGAGCTACAAGTAGGCCGGTAAGTCCCAAACCATAAACCCATTTCTGCCACGGAGACACGGAGAAAATCTGAGAAAACCCTAAACATAGGGAAACCCTGGAAACCACTAAAAGGGGGGATTTATGGGGATTCGCTTCTGTCAGAGGGGTTGAACGGTGGCTTCATCTGGGAGTGTCGTGCAGTATGAATCGCTATGTACCCCGTTCGCCCTGAGCCTGTCGAAGGCGCTATGTACCCCGTTCGCCCTGAGCCTGTCGAAGGGCGCATTTATTTTAGGCCTTTCGCCGCAGCAACAAAACCGAGTGACTTCATGAAACAACTACTGATTGCCTCCGGCATCCTCTACTTCGCTTCGCTCAGGCGGCCGATCTTCGTCGCCGCGGTGCTGCTGGAGCTCGGCTACCTGGCATCGCGCGGAATGACCCTCGGACGGCTGCCCCTCATCGGGCCGCAGGATACGCTGGCTTTCTTCTCCTGCTCCATCGGGCTGATGGCTCTCCCCTTCATCTTCTCCAGCCAGCTCAAAGGGAGAAACGGCCTCTTCTGGAGCTGCGGAATGCTGGCGGGGCTTTTCGCGCTCCTCGCGCTCCCCTTCCCCACCCTGAACATGCCCCTTCCGCCGGTGCTGGATACCTACTGGTTCGAGCTCCACGTAGCCCTGGCCTTCTTCGCCTATGCCCTCTTCGGCGTCGCAGCCGTCCTGGGAGGGGCCTTCCTGCGGGAGGGAGAGAGAGTCCTGCTCGATCTACAATACCGGGCCGCCCTGGTCGGCTACAGCTTCTTCTCGCTCTCCATGGTCTCCGGCGGCATCTGGGGGTATTACGCCTGGGGTACCTACTGGCTCTGGACCCCCAAAGAACTTTGGACTTCCATCCTCTGGCTGTTCTATTCTATGTATCTCCACCTCCGTGTGAAGGGGCAGGAGTGGGACCGCCGCTTCGCCTGGCTGGGCATCTGCGGGTTTCTGATCTCCCTCTTCACCTACCTGGGCGTCAGCATGCTCATGAGGAGCTCGCACAGTTTCTAAACGGAGGTACTCCCCTACGCGCTGCTAATCCGGCGGCCTGAGACGCTGCCGGTCGAAGGATGATCATGAAACTGCTTCACAAATTGAACCCTCCCCAGCAGGAGGCGGTCCTCCACGGCGAGGGCCCGCTCCTGATCCTGGCGGGCGCCGGATCCGGCAAGACCCGCGTCATCGTCCACCGCATAGCCCACCTGATCCATGAAAGAGGTGTAGCCCCGTGGCAGATCCTGGCCGTGACCTTCACCAACAAGGCCGCCGGAGAAATGCGGGAGAGGGTGCAGGAGATCCTCGGCGGTGGCGATATCCCCTTCATCTCGACCTTCCACTCCTGTTGTGCCAGGTTCCTGCGTCAGGATATCACCCACATCGGCTATGACCGGAACTTTGCCATCTACGATGACAAGGACTGCGAGCGCCTTTTGAAGGACGTTTCCGGGGAGCTCTATCTCGACGAGAAGCGCTACCCGCCCAAGTCCCTCGCCTCCGCCATAGACGAATTCAAGAACGCAGGGATCACCCCGGACAAGGCACCTTCAGGAACTCCGTACGAGGCGACCGTCGCCAAGGTCTACGGCATCTACCAGGACCGGCTGAAACGGTGCAACGCCCTGGATTTCGGGGATCTCCTCCTCCTGACCGTACGGCTTTTCGAGGAGCACCCCGAGGTGCTGAGGAAGTACCAGGAGCGCTACCGGTGGATCATGGTCGACGAGTACCAGGACACCAACGCGGTGCAGTACCGCCTGGTGCAGCTTCTGGCCGGGACCAGGCGGAACCTCTGCGTGGTGGGGGACGACGACCAGTCGATTTACGGCTGGCGCGGCGCCGACATCCGCAACATCCTGGAATTCGAGAAGGATTTCCCCGGGGTGAAGGTGGTGAAGCTGGAGCAGAACTATCGCTCCACCAGGACCATCCTGGACGCCGCCTGGAACGTGGTGGAGAAGAACCGCGGGCGGAAGCCGAAGCGGCTCTGGACCGAGAACCCTGAAGGTGAGCCGATCACCTGCCGGACCTTGCCCAACGAGTGGGAGGAGGCGCGGCTCATCTGCCGCGAGACCGAGCGCTTCATGGCCGAAGGTGGCGATCTCTCCGGGGTGGCCGTCTTCTACCGGACCAACGCCCAGTCAAGGGTCATCGAAGACGCCATGGTGGCTGCCGGAATCCCCTATCACATGGTGGGAGGGGTGCGCTTCTACGCCAGGCTGGAGATCAAGGACATCCTCGCCTACCTGAAGGTGCTGGACAACCCCGCTGACGAGGTGGCGCTCAAGCGCATCATCAATACTCCGCCGCGCGGCATCGGTGCTGCCACCGTGCAACGCATCTCCGCGCTGGCTGCCGAGAAGCAGATCTCCTTCTACCGGGCGATGATCGAGGCGGCCGACGGGAGCCTCCTCGCTGCAGGCGCGCGCGGCAAGGTCGCTTCCTTCGTGGCGGAGCTGAGGAAATACCGTGGCCTGGTCGAAACCCTCCCGCTTGCAGAGCTGGCCGGGGCGGTGATCCAGGACACGGGGTACCTGGCGCGGCTCAAGGAGCAGCGAAGCGACGAGGCGCAGGAGCGGATCGAGAACCTCCAGGAACTGGTAACCGCCATGCAGGTCTTCGAGGCGGGGCCGGGCGATAAGGGGCTGGCGGCCTTTCTCGAACAGATCGCCCTGGTCTCCGACCTCGAGCAGGAAGGGGAGGGGACGCAGTCCTCGGTGACGCTGATGACGCTGCACTCGGCGAAGGGGCTGGAATTCCCGCTGGTGTTCATGATCGGCATGGAGGAAGGGCTCTTCCCGCACCTGCGATCGATCGAGGATCCGACCCAGATGGAGGAGGAGCGGAGACTCTGCTACGTCGGGATGACCCGCGCCAAGAAGCGGCTCTTCCTCACCAATGTGCGCAGGCGCCACATCTTCGGGCGGGAGCAGATGAACCCGCCGGCCCGGTTCATCCGCGACATCCCGGCGGAGCTCTTGGATGGGGGGGAAGCGTTCCAGCAACCCTCATACACCTCGTCCCGGTTCGGAGCGGGGGACCAGTACCGGCAGCAGGGCTACGAACCGCAGCCGGGCTACGGCGGCGAGTTCAGGCATCCCCAGGCCGCGCCGGAGGTGCCCGCTCACAATCTCGCCTCACTGTTCGAGGAAGAGATAGAGCCTGAGGTCGACAACGAGGTGCGGATGGTGCCCGAGGACCAGGAGGAAGGGGTCTTCATCGGGATGCGGGTGCGGCACGCGCAATTCGGCCGGGGGACCATCAGGAAGATCGAGGGGGCGGGGGACAGCCAGAAGGTCATCGTCTGGTTCAACTCCATCGGCCCGAAGAAGCTCCTGGTGCGCTTCGCGGGGCTGGAGAGGGACTAAACAATGCGCCCTTCGACAGGCTCAGGGCGAACGGAAGCATAGTGACGCAGATGATTTGGGAAAGGTAGGTCAGAGCAAAGTGCAAAAGCCGGTCATAGCTGTAACCATGGGCGATCCGTGCGGGATCGGGCCTGAAATCATCGCGGCGGCGCTGGCTGACCCCGCT
>NZ_JBXKJL010000252.1:0-2538 GCF_056994735.1 Geomonas sp. | reverse complement strand
CTGGAGTTTGGCCATCTCAGTTCGGGCGGACGGCGCCTGTGGCACGCTGGAGCCCGGGTATTTCAGGGCCATCGAGTGATCCGGTCTGCGGGAGGAGAGGTTTTTGCCACTTTAGGTCCGGTTCCGTGTCTTCCGCGAAGTAACCCAAAGTGATTTCGTGGTCCGCTGAGAAGGTGTGACCGATGATCTGCTGGCGCAGGAGGTCCACGAGGTCGGCCGTCGAAGGGCGGGGGGATTGGCTTCTCCATTTTGGCAGCGGCAGGTAATCGTCCGTACGCTCGAAGCCGTGAGCGAGGATGGAGGCCAATTGCAGGAGGCTGTAGGCAGCGACTTGGAGTTGGGGTTGGCGATCGACCGCTTTGGGGGTACGCGTCTGAGCCTGGGCTACCCCTATGACGCTCTTCTCGTCGTGGTGGTTAACTTCGATCTCCCAGCGGTAGACGTAGGCCTGCACGATCGTTTTCAGATCCAGATCGGGATCGGTGCAGATGAGGAAAGCCGGTTCGCGATAGAGGAGTTTGGAACCTTTGCGCAGGCGGTACCCGACGGGCTTGATTACAACCAGAAGCAGCGGTTTGTCATGCCCGGCCTTGCGCCAGAAGACGGGGCCAAATACCTTGACGTTGAAGGTCCGGACCTGCCCGACCGCGAAACAGGGGACTTGCAGCGAGCGCACCTCGTCACTGCTCAGGACTTCCCTCGGGGTCGGGGCTTGAGGACCGTACTTGCGTGGCCGGCCGCTGGTCTTGGTATTTGGATCCAGAGGAAGGTGAAGGTCCGCATCCTGGCGGATGCGTCCGATGAGTGTCGTGCGTGGGGGAAGGCTCTTGAGCAGGACCTGGTTGGTGTAGCTGCCATCGGCGGTGATGAGTAGTTGGCGCAGCAGAGTATTCGGTCGCTCATCAAGGGCCTGGCGGAGACCGGTGACGGTAGAGAGGCCGACTCGGGTGAGGGAGGAGGCTTTCTTACGTTTCCTGAACTCTTCCAACTGTGAAGCCGGCGCATCCTTTTTGGGCTTGGGGACGGGCGGGGCGGGCTGAAAGCGGACAGGCAGAGCACGGGCGGGGCCTTTGCCATGCAATGGAGCGATCGTCAAAGAGACCTGAACGAAGCGGAGTCCGCGGATGAGGTTGACGTGATAAGGAGGAGATTGAGGGTCGCGCACGGTAGCCACGCCTGGAATGCGGCGTCCTGATTTCTTGCAGGCCGTGTCGTCGATGGCTGCAACGACCGGTGCGGGAGGTGGAGGAAGCAGCTGGATGGCGTGGTCGATGACTGGATCAAAGAGAGTCTGGGAATCCCAGGGACTTCGGGAGAATGCCCGGTAGTCGGCACTCCAGTCCAGGAACTGCCGACCGATAGTGCAGATGGCAGCGGAGGTGGTGTGACGTGGCGCGGACAACAGTTGTCCGTAGGTGAGGCGGCGGACTCGATCGAAGGTGCGGTCCTGGGCAAAGACACCTTTCCAGTCCTGCAGCAGAAGATCCATGGTTTGCAAGAGGTTCATGGCCTGACCTCGTCAAGGGGGTGAGACTCAGGCGTACGACACAGAAGCTCGCGAGCGCGGGGATGAAGAGGATAGAGGAAGATCTTTTTCACGTGACGTTGGACGTTGCGGTATCGATCCATACGGCCGCGTCCCTGGGTGCTGCCGACGTGGATCCAGTTTGCGGCACGATAGCAGGTGCCTGAAAAACGCTGCGGATCAACAAGAGACTCGAGCAGCAGAGGTGTAACCTGGTAGACACTGAGCCAGTCTTCGGGCAGTTGCTGTGCGGCCATGGAGAGGATCTTGCTGGCAAGCCCTGTCACTTCGACCCAGGGGAGGATCAGGAAGCGGCTGTTGTTAACGACCCGTGGGAGATTGATCCGCCGTGTTGCTTCGCCCCATCCAATCCAGCGGTCGCGCGGGGCCATCTTCCAGGCGGCGCTGGTGAAGAGTAAACAGGCCAGGATGCGCTCCGGGAAGTGTCGGCAGCGGACAAAGTAGCGCAGTTGAGCACCAAAAGGGACGCGGTAGCCGAGGTAATGATAGCGATGGATGTACTGTCTGAAGAGAGCCCGGCCTGCGGCGTCCGAGACCAGGTCGAACTCCAGAGGCATGTAGTCTTCGACGGATCCCACGACTGGGGATTGTGGATCGCTTTGATGGTCCAGAGAGACGGTCCGTGGCCCCTGCGCTGAAGTTCCGCGCAGCACGGGGATGGATGGGAGCAATCCCTGGTCACGAAGGTGTTGCAGGAAGATGTAGCACTCGTGATCTTTCAGGGCGCCGGTAGGGCGCCGCCAATCGAGGAGCTCACAGACGGTCCTGGACAGTTCGGTCAGGCTGAGGGCAGGAAAGTCGTGGACGATTTCGCGAAGGAGTTTGATCTCCTTGGAAGTAACTTCGTGACCGCAGAAAGAAATGGGCGTCGGCATGGCGTCGGGCGGCCCCAAGTGGAATGCGCCATGCCAACACTAGAACACTAAAGGCGGGATGTCCAGCAAAAAATTGTGCGGCGCGTGGCCGACCGCGTCAAAATGGCCAAACTCCAG
>NZ_JBXKJL010000251.1:0-36154 GCF_056994735.1 Geomonas sp. | reverse complement strand
TATCGACGAGACGGTGAGGGAGATCCTGGGAGGAGTCCGCTCCGCCTGCACCTATGTCGGCGCGGCGGCATTGAAGGAACTGACCAAGCGGACGACCTTCATCCGCGTTCGCGAGCAGGAAAACCGGATCTTCGATTAAGTCAGGACCGAGAGGCATTCAACAGGGATTTACAGGATTGACAGGATAAAACCCTCCGACCTCCGAACTGCACCAGCGGTTCGCGCCCGGAAGGGCGCTCCTACGTTGAAGCCAACCTGATTTTAAAGGTTTTCCTCCGTGTTCCCCTGTCTTCCTCTATCTTCCTCTGAGTCCTCTGTGGTAAAGCTCTTGCCTTTTACATCCCGTTCATCCTGCCCATCCCTGTTTAAATGCCTTTGACTTCCAGCGCCTCTCGCATCCGCCTCAACGCCTCCGCAAGGAGCGAGCTGGGGCAGCCGAAGTTCAGCCTGACGAAGCCGGGAAGGCCGAAATCCGCCCCGCCGGAGAGCCCAACGCCGGCGTCTTCGAAGAAGCTGACCGGATCTTCAATGCCGGAATCACGGAGGTCGATCCAGGACAGGTAGGTCGCCTCGACATGCGCCACCGTGAACCCCATCCTCGCCACCTCCTGCGCCACCAGATCCCTGTTCCCGCGCAGGTAGGCGATCAGCTCCCTCCTCCACTCCCCGCCGTGACGATAGGCGGCTTCGGCCGCCGTGTAACCGAGCAGGTTGACGTGCGGGACGATCCTCCCCATGGCCTTGTGGAAAGCCCGACGAAGGGTGTCGTCCGAGATGACGGCGAAAGAGCAGCCGAGACCGGGGACGTTAAAGGTCTTGCTGGGGGCCATCAGCGTGATCGTCCTGCGCGAGGTCTCCTCGGAAAGGGTGGCGGTCGGGATGTGCCGCATCTTCTCGTCCAGCACCAAGCCGGCGTGAATCTCGTCACTGCAGATCACCAGGTCGTGCCGCTCCGCAAAAGCGGCCAAGGCGGCCAGTTCGTTCCGGGTCCAGACCCGGCCCACCGGGTTATGGGGACTGCAAAGCAATAAAAGCCGCGTCGCAGGCGTCACCGCAGCCTCCAGCGCCTCCAGGTCCAGTCCCCAGCGCCCCTCCTCGTACTTGAGGAGCACCTTGGTAACTTTCCGCCCGGAAAGAGGCGGCGCGGACATGAAGGGAGGATAGACCGGGATGAAGGTAATGGCCTCGTCATCCTGCACTCCTACCGCTCGACAGCTGACGTTGAGGCCGGTGACCAGCCCGGGAAGCCAGGTGATCCACTCCTTCTTCACCTGCCAATTAAACTCCGAGTCAAGAGAGTCGATCACCGCCTCTGTCAGCCCCTCCGGCGGCGCCGTGTAGCCGAAGATGCCGTGACTGACCCGCTCGCGAAGGGCCTCGATGACGGCAGGAGGCGAGCGGAAATCCATGTCCGCCACCCAAAGAGGGATGATGTCCCTGCCCCGATACTTGTCCCACTTCTCGCTGGAAGTCCCTCGCCTGTCGATAATCTCGTCGAAGTCATAGTTGTTCTGGCTCATCGGCTCTCCTGTACCAGTTCCCGCCACGGCCACTGCCGGGTCCCTATCTCCTGTAGTGCCGCATAGCATAAATCAACCAGCAGACATTGCCAATAGCTCATAAGTAAACCAGGACCTGACTGGAATGGCCGCCCGGGCTGAGTTTGTCGAAGCACGTCACGGGACCTCCGTCCTCGCGGACAGTCATGACCGCGTATCGGTTCCCAGCACAGGCAATGAAGGCCGCCACTTTCCGACTTATTGACAATCACCAGCGACTGCCTAACATATCTTAACTGTGTATAGCCATTCGTGGGGGGATGACAACCTCACGGTCTGTGAAACCCGTTCGTGCTAACGTCAGCTAATACCGGTATCGGCAGAGATATGGCCGTTGCTCTGGCTGATGCCGTCGGAGGAGAAAGCAATGACCATCTCAGAGGTTTCATCAACTGCCGCGATGACAGCTACCTTGCAGCCAACAAAAGAGAACAGCAGCAGGGAGCAGACCAATGAAGAGAGAGTTGCCAAGGTCAAGAACGCCAACTCTGCGGCCAGTGACGTCACCAACAACTCAAGTGAACTAAGGGGAGCTGGCGGACTCCTACACAGCTGGCTCAATCAGAGCTTGAAAGCCATGGACGCTCTGGGCACAGCCGAAAAGCAGACAGCCAAAGATATGGTCAAAGTTGCCACCCAGGCAGCGCGCTTTGGTTCGGGAGCCGAGATAGTTGCGAGCTTCACCTCTGAATCGACCGAGCTGTCACTGACAGAAGTCGAGGCGACCTCCACCGGCATCAGCGAGGAGTCAGTCAGCCTCCTGCTCAAAGAAACGCGACTATCCCTCTCCGTCACGACTCTTGGCCTATCGAGCAAGCGGGCCGAAAAGATTCTTAGGGTGCTTTAGGGGATCGATCTCACCAGCAGCAGCGAAGGCGGCCAAGGCCGCCCTCTATTCAACTGTCGGATGGGTTATGGCGACGGTCAGAGCTGCCGCGGCTGGCAGAGATAGCCCGGGTCACCGGCCTTGGCACCGCATCTGTTGCAGACATGGCTCGGGTTCGCGGAATGGCGGTCCATCTCCTCTATGTTTCCCTCTGCCTTGAGCTGGCACATATGCGCCTTGTGCTCGGTCGGCTTCGGGCAGCTTTCGTTCTCATTCATGGCCATTCTCCTTTACTAGGTACCGCTCAATTCTCATGATAGCAGATTCCTCGCCACGGCGCAGCAGGCTCCCCTCTCCGCCATTTCTGCATCTCCCCGTTTACATCAGTAGGTAAGTTGGTAAAAGTTTAAATTAAGCCACGTGGCCGCCATCCTCACCATCGAAAGTTCAGGGGGAAAGGAGCCTTTCCATGCAGAAAACGATGAAGGCGTTAGTGAAGAAGTATCCGAAGCAGGGGCTATGGATGGACGAGGTGCCGGTACCGGAGGTGGGAATCAACGACGTGCTGATCAAGGTGCACAACACCTCGATCTGCGGAACGGATGTCCACATATGGGACTGGACCCCGTGGGCCCAAAAGACCATTCCGGTGCCGATGGTGATCGGGCACGAGTTCGTGGGGCGGGTTGCCGCGATGGGAAGCAACGTCTTCGATCTCAACATCGGCGATGTGGTGTCGGGAGAAGGCCACATCGTCTGTGGCAGATGCCGCAACTGCCTCGCGGGTAGACGTCACCTCTGCAAGGATACCAACGCCGTCGGCGTGAACCGTTCCGGCGCCTTCGCGGAGTACATCTGCATCCCGGTCACCAACGTATGGCACGCCGACCCGAATATCCCGATGGAGATCCTCTGCATCTTCGACCCCTTCGGAAACGCCACCCATACCGCGTTGACCTTTCCGGTCCTGGGCGAGGATGTGCTGATCACCGGCGCCGGTCCGATCGGCATCATGGCGACCGCTATCGCAAGGCACGCCGGAGCCCGTTACGTCGTGACGACCGACATGAACCCGTACCGGCTGGAGCTCGCCAAGCGGATGGGGGCGACGGTGGCGGTGAACGTGAGGGAGAAGCCCCTGGCACAGGTCAGGCGTGAGCTGGGGATGAAGGAGGGGTTCGATGTGGGGCTGGAGATGTCCGGCAACCCCGAAGCATTCAGGGAGATGCTGGACAACATGTGCCATGGCGGCAAGATCGCCATGCTGGGGCTGCCACCCACTGACTTCGCCATAGACTGGAATGAGGTGATCTTCAACATGCTGACCATCAAGGGGATCTACGGGAGGGAGATGTACGAGACCTGGTACCTGATGCAATCCCTGATCAAGATCGGTCTGGACCTGCACCCGATCATCACCCACCAGATGCCCTACACCGAGTTCGAGCAAGCCTTCAGCGTGATGGGGTCGGGCAAGGCGGGGAAGGTGATCCTCGATTGGGAAGGTGTTTGAGGCAAAAACCTTTACCAGAGAGGATCACAGAGGAAAGGCAAATCCCCCCTGTCCCCCCTTTGACAAGGGGGGGACGTTCCAGGCTTCCCCTCGCCTAGATGGAACGACCATTATCGGTTCGGCAGTTGCTTCGGTTCTATTGTCAGATTGGGTTGGTTCCGGGTCCGGAGTTGCTTTGGTTCCGCAGTTGCCGTGGTTTTCCTCTGTGCCCCTCTGTGCCCCTCTTGAGTAAAGGCTTATCGTTTTGCTTATGGTTTTCTTTGCGCCTTTGCGTCTTTGCGTGAGCGCTTGAAGGAGCTTCCAATGACCGACAAGTTCGCCTGGATCGAAGAGGAGATGGCCTCCCTGCAGGAGCAGGGGCTCAGGACCCATATCCGCACCATCGGGTCACCCTGCGGGCCCTGGATGACGGTCGACGGCAAGAGGGTCCTCAACTTCTGCACCAACAACTACCTCGGCCTCGCCAATCATCCCAACCTCAAATCTGCGGCCGGCAAGGCCATCGAGGAGTGGGGTGCGGGGCCGGCGGCAGTCCGCAGCATCGCGGGGACTCTGGAACTCCATCGCCGGCTGGAGGCGCGGCTTGCCGCCTTCAAGGGGGTAGAGGATGCCCTCTACGTCCAGTCCGGTTTCTGCGCCAACCAGGCGGCCATCCCCCCCATGGTCGGCAAGGGGGACGTGGTGTTCACCGACCGTCTCAACCACGCCAGCATCATCGACGGCTGCAGGCTATCCTCGGCCAGGGTGGCGGTCTACGAACACTGCGACGTGGACGATTGCGAGCGGGTCATCAGGGAAAACCTCGGGGAGTTTCGTCGCGCCATGCTGATCACCGACGGCGTCTTCTCGATGGACGGTGACATGGCGCCGCTGGACCGGCTTTACCAGCTCTGCGAGCCGCACGGCATCATGACCATGGTCGACGACGCGCACGGCGAGGGGGTCGTAGGACGGGGGGGACGCGGCATCGTTGACCACTACAACCTCAACGGGAAATTCGATCTCGAAATAGGTACCCTTTCCAAGGCCTTCGGCGTGGTCGGGGGTGTCATCGCCGGCCGCAAGACGGTGATCGACTGGATCCGGCAGAAGGCCCGCCCGTTCCTCTTTTCCAGCGCAGTTACGGCAGCCGATACAGCCGCCTGCCTGGCCGCCGTGGAGCTGCTGGAGGAAAGCAGCGAGCTCGTAGACAGGCTTTGGGAGAATTCCCGCCACTTCAAGGACGGCATCAAGGCCGCCGGTTTTGACACTGGGAAAAGCGTCACCCCCATAATTCCGGTGATGCTGGGAGAGGCGTCGCTGGCCCAGGAGTTCTCGCGCAGGCTCTTCGCTTCCGACCCGGGAGTCTTTGCCATGCCGATCGGCTTCCCTACCGTCCCCAAGGGGCAAGCCCGCATCCGGGTCATGATCAGCGCCGCTCACTCCAGTGACGACCTGCACCTCTGCCTCGCGGCATTCTCCAGGGTCGGCAGGGAGATGGGAATCATCCGCTAGAGCGGCCGCCCAACATGCCTCTTGACATCAGCCAGATTAAGATTAGAATACAACAATAATTATTTTCATATCTGGCATTGCTTCGCTGGGGGTCAGACCCTGCTCTCTTTTATGGAGGTTGATATGAAAAGGTTAGCCGCGAGGAGTCTTCCAGAGAAGGTCATGATGGCCGCGATCATTCTATCCTGTGGTTTGGTGATGCAGGCAGAGCCTGGCGCCCTCAAGGGCAAGAAGGCCGGCGAAGCAGGCAGGTTGCAGAAGTCACCTGCAGTCCACGATTCCCGGCATGCTGTCAACGCCACGAAACCGGTAGCAACTCCCCATCAGCTCCATCCCGCCTGGTAAATACCCCCCTGATTTTAGTTTCGAATCGGGCCCGGCATCCCGCTAGCCGGGCCCGATTCGTGCTTAGTCGCAGCCGATTTAATTCTTAAGTTTCCTGATCACCAGTCGATATTCCTGGTATGTCTTTCCCCTTCGCGGGAAGCTTTATACAGGAGATATCCATGTCCCTTTCCTCGCGCATCATCGTATTGAACACCTTTGTGGTCGTCATCACCGTCGCAACTTCAATGATTTGCGGCGCGAACATCGCGGCATCGGCAGCGGCAGGCTTCGCGATATGGCTGCTGTCTTCGCTGGCCTGGCGGATCCTTTTCCGCCCCTTCCTGCTGGCTCTCGAGCAGATCTGCGTCGCCATGGAAAACGCCACCAAGGGCGACCTCTCCCACCGCGTCCGGGAGGACGGGTGCGGGGAAGTCAGCCGCCTGGGCCGGGCATTCAACGTGATGATGGCGGACTGGAACAAGACCATGCACAAGTTCTTCACCGTCACCGACCTGGTGCGGGATTCCGTTGCCATGGTCAGCGCCACTACCGACGCCATGACCTCGGCGGCCGAAGACGTCGCTCTCCAGGCTACCACCATTGCCACCGCCAGCGAAGAGATGTCCGCCACCTCGGGAGACATCGCCCGCAACTGCCTCTACGCCGCGGAAAACGCGCAGAAGGTGACCCAGGAAACGACCACGGGCGCGGATATCGTCAAGAACAGCGCCAGGCTGATGGAAAACATCTCCCAGCGGGTGATGGCCACCTCGACCACGGTAGCCGGCCTGGGCGAGCGCTCGGACCAGATCGGCGCCATCGCCGGGACCATCGAGGACATCGCCGACCAGACGAACCTGCTGGCCCTCAATGCCGCCATCGAGGCAGCCCGCGCGGGCGAGACCGGCCGCGGCTTCGCGGTCGTGGCCGACGAGGTCCGGGCGCTGGCGGAGCGGACCACCAGGGCCACCAAGGAGATCGACTCCATGATTAAGTCGATCCAGACCGAGACCAGGAGTGCCGTCGGTTCCATGGGGGAGGGGGTTGAGCAGGTCAACCAGGGAACGGCGGAGACCTGCCGCTCCGGGCAGGCGCTGGCCGACATCCTGGCCATGATCAATGACCTCAGCATGCAGATAAGCCAGATTGCCACCGCGGCCGAGGAGCAGACCGCCACCACCACCGAGATCACCAGCAATATCCAGATGATCACCAGCGTGGTAAACGGCAACGTCGACAATGCCCGCAGCACCAGGAGTGCCACCGCCAGACTGGCCCAGCAGGTGGACGAACTTCACGAACTGGTCGGCCATTTCCAGCTTACCGACGCCATGGTCTGGGACGCGAGCTTCAGCACCACCATCCCCACCTTTGACGACCAGCACAAGGTACTTTTCGGCCTGGTGAACGAACTGAGCGAGGCCATGCAGCACAAACGGAGCAAGGAGGTGATCGGCTCGGTGCTGCAGCGGCTGATCGAGTACACCGCAACGCACTTCGCCGCCGAGGAGGAGGTCTTCAGGAAGACCGGCTATCCGGAGGCGGAGCTTCATGGCAGGATCCACAAGGAGCTGGTGCAGAAGGCGCTGGGGCTGCAGGCGAAGTTCAACGGCGGAGAGATGCTGCTGACCCACGAGGTGATCGAGTTCCTGCAGGATTGGCTGGTCAAGCATATCAAAGGCACCGACAGCCGCTACGGCTCCCACCTGAGGAGCCACAATATCGCCTGAGAATGAATGGCGTCCTACGACAAGGGAATGCCGAGGCTGTTAGCTTGCGTGCTTCGACGAGCTCAGCACGAACGGATTGAGGTAGCGCCCAGGAAATTCCGAGTTCATTCCGAGTCATTCCTGTTTATTCCGGGTTACGGTACAGAAAAGCGGGTTTTAAGGTACAGAAAAAGGGACGGCTGAAATGGCCGCCCCTTTTCTTTTTGCAATCCAGGCAGGGACCCGGAAGCTACATCTGCTCACCGCGCCGGATGGTCCAGAAGTCGTCCGAGAGGTTCCTGTCCTGCATATAGGAATAGGGCATGGTGAAGTAGCCCTTCATCCCCCAGCCGGTCCCCCAGGAATTCCTGACGATGAAGCGCTTGGTCCCGTCGTCATAGCCGACCGCCAGCACCGCGTGCCCGCCGAGCTGCTTCTCTCCTGCCTCCGGCATGTTCACCACACCGCTCTTCGACACATGCGCCGACTCGAAGCTCTCGTAAACCGAGAAGCCGAAGACGAAGGGATACCCCTCGGCCAGGGTGGCCCGCATCTCGTCGAGGGTGTTAAGCCGGGCGTAGCTGATGATCTGGTGCTTTTCGGCTTCCTGGTAGCACCCCTTGGGGGGCTTCTTGGTGAAGTTGTCGATGTTGTAGGGCCAGTTGGTCTCCGAGCAGACCCCCTGCTTGGCCAGGGTCTTGATCCCGTCCCTTAGCATGGCGCCGGAGTCGGTGTTGACCGTCCTCTCGACCACCCGCTCGTTGTAATAGACGAAGAGGCGGCTCAACTCGATGTACTTGACCTTGTCCTTTACCTCCAGGTATTCCAGGGCCGCAACCAGGGCATTTGCGGTGCAACTCCCCAGCTGCCCCTGGTCCTCGATCGGCGAGCAGTGGCTCCGCAGGTCGACCTTGTTGGGGAGAGTGGTCGGAATGGGGCGGACGGCGCCGAACATCTTATCGCGGAAGTCGGGGATGTCGGGGGTCCATCCATAGCGGGCAAGATGTCTCGGCGGTATCTGCTGTGTCTGTGAGATCATGTCTTCCTCCTGATATCTGTTTACATGCCGATGCGGAGCAGGGCAACACTGTTAGATCCCACCAATGATACCGAGTGACAGTACCTTTGCAACATGACGGCTCCGCTCGATCTTCTGCCCCTCTTTTTCCAGCCACCGGAATTAAGGAGTTCTCCTTACCAGCGTTTTCTGCTACAGTTTTGCCTAGACTCAATGCCTTCGAGGTGGCCATGCCAGAAAGAACAGCCCTTCTCCTGCTACAGATGGGGGGGCCAGACTCTATTGCCGCAGTTGAACCGTTCCTTTTGAACCTGTTCAATGACCGTGACATCATCAAGATCGGTCCCGCCTTCCTGCAGCCCTTCATAGCGAGGCGCATCGTCAAGAAACGCGCACCGAAGGTGGAAGGGTACTATCAGCAGATCGGCGGCAAGTCCCCGATCCGGGAACTGACCGACGCCCAGGGGAAGGGTCTGGAGCAGCTTCTGGGGGAGCCGTACCGCTCCTTCGTCGCCATGCGCTACTCCCGCCCTTCCACGGTGGACGCACTGGCCGCCATCAGGCGGGAAGGGATCAACCGCATCGTGGCCCTTTCGCTTTACCCGCACTACTCGAAGGCCACCACCGGCTCGAGCATGAACGAGTTGCAGCGCGTGCTGAAGGAGTCGGGTCTCAAGTTCGACATCGTCCCGGTGGACCGTTTCTACGACCACCCCCTCTACATAGCGGCGTTGACCGAGAAGGTCACCAAGGCGCTCGCCTCCTTCCCCGATCCGGATGAAGTCGAGATCGTCTTCTCGGCGCACTCGCTCCCCCAGTCCTTCATCGACGAGGGCGACCCCTACCTCTCCCACATCCAGGAAACGGTGCGCCTGGTGATGGAGCAGATCGGCCAGCGCAGCCACCAGCTGTGCTTCCAGTCGAAGGCCAGCAAGGTGAAATGGCTGGAGCCTTCGACCGAGCAGATGCTGCGGAGCCTCGCCGACGCCGGGCGCAGGAACCTCCTGATGGTCCCGCTCTCCTTCGTCTCCGACCACATCGAGACCCTTTACGAAATCGACATCCAGTACGGGGAGGAAGCCCGGGGGCTGGGGATCGAGAGATTCGTCCGCTGTGAGTCGCTCAACTCCTCGCCGCTCTTCCTGGAGTGCCTGGCCGACCTGGTGCGCAAGGCCGAAAGATCATGAAAACCTGCAGCATCTGCAAGAACGAGTTCGACGAGAACGAGCCCCGCTCCCTGTACGGCGAGGCGGGCGAATGGCTGGCCGGGGAACTGTGGAAGGACGCGGGGGAGCTCTGCCAGAGCTGCCTCGAGAACCGGGCGCGGCTGTCGATGATGTACTGCCACGAGATGAACACCTAGGATCAAGTTTCGGGAGGATCCATGGAACGGATCACCATAGACGATATCAACCTCACCCTGGCGAGCCCGATCGAGCTGCCCCTTCGCTGGGTAGGGAACGAGGAACTCCTCAGACAGCTCCTGGCGGCGTGGATGGTCATCGACGACCGCGACATCCCCTTCAACCCGCGGCTGATCGGCAAGCCGGGAGTAGGCAAGACCACCCTCGGCTACGCGGCCGCGAAGAGGCTCGGGAGAAAGGTCTACCTCTTCCAAGCCACCATGGACACCCGCCCTGAGGACCTGATCGTCACCCCCGTGATCGGCCCGGACGGCACCATCCAGTATGCGGCATCCTCGCTGGTCTCCGCCATGATCAAGGGGGGCGTGCTGATCCTCGACGAGGGGAACCGGATGAGCGAAAAGGCCTGGGCCTCGCTGGCGCCGCTCCTTGACGACCGCAGGTACGTGGAGTCGATCATCACCGGACTGAGGATCTCCGCCCATCCCGACTTCCGCATCGTGGTGACCATGAACGAGGACTCCTCCACCTTCGAGGTCCCGGAATACATCCATTCGCGGCTTCAGCCGCAGCTCTACATCGATTTCCCCGAGGCCGACGAGGAACTGACCATCCTCAAGGAGAACCTCCCCTTCGCCGGCACCAGCATCCTCAACTATGTCGTCAAGTTCCTCCAGCGCGGGCACGCGGCAGACGAGCCGTACTCGGTGCGCGACGGCATCAACATCGCCCGCTACGCCTTGAAGATGATGGCGGCGACGGAAAGGGACCTGGGGGAACTGCTGCCGCTGGCGGTGGAAAGGATCCTGGGGGAAGAGGCCCTCAGGTATCTCGAATAGGCGACTTGCCCCCACCGGGAACCCGACCATGCCCGAAAGAGTACACCTCGAAAGTTTCGGCAACGTACATGCCCTGCCGATACTCCACTACCGCATGGAGTTCGCCCACCTGGTCCGTGAGGCGTTCTCCGCGCTCAAGCCGGACTGCATCGCCATAGAGCTCCCCCAGACCCTGGAGGCCCAGTTCGTGCGCGCCATTCACCGGCTCCCGGAACTGTCGGTGCTCTCCTACCAGGCCGGCGAGCAGTCGGCCTTCCTGATCATCGAGCCGGCAGACCCGCTTATCGAAGGGGCACGGCTGGCGCTCGAGCATGACCTCCCCCTCCACCTGATCGACATCGACCTGGACAGCTACCCGTCGTACACCGAGCAACTCCCCGACTCCTACGCCATACACCGCATCGGGCTGGAACCTTTCTACCGCGAGGTCGCCGGGTACTACCGTGCCATTCCTCCGGCCGACGAGGACCTCCGCCGGGAAAGCGGCATGGCCTTCAAGCTGCAGCAGCTTTCCGCCTCCCACGAGAGGATCCTCTTCATCTGTGGCATGTCCCACGTGGAAAGGATCCGCGAGCTTTTCTCCCAAAGCCTGGCGCAACAGCTCACCCGCACCAGGCGCGAGGGGGTAAGCCTGTGGAACCTGCATCCCGAGTGCTGCCACGAGGTCCTCGCCGAGTACCCGTTCCTGTCGGCCATCTACGAGAAGAGAAGGAACCCGCTTCCGCCCGAGCAGCTCCCCGGCCCCTCCCTGAGAAAGAGCTTCAACGCCTTCGAGCTGATCCTCGGCGGGAAGAAGACGATCCCGGAAGCGGAAGTGCTGGCGGAATCGGTGGAGCGAAGCGCCCGGCGGGTAGGTGACGAGGGGTACATGCCGGACCGGCAGAAGATCATGCTGCGGCTTTTCCTGGAGTCGGCGCGACACTACAGTCAGGAGACCGGGGAGAAGGTGCACTTCTGGCAGAAACGGTCCTTCTTCAAGTTTTCCCGGAACTATGCCCTGCTGGGGAACGCGCTCCTTCCCGACCTTTTCCAGATGCTGGCCGCCGCCCGCGGATGCCTGGACGACAACTTCGCCTATGCCTTCTACCGGCTGGCGTCATTTTATCCCTGGCAGCGCGAGGCCAGCGACCTGCCGACGCTGCGGCTGACCGCCGCGGAGCTTTGGTCCGGGACCCGCAAGATCCGCTTCAGGCCGAAAGAGCTGCAGCGTGCCAAGGGGCGGCAGGGTATGAAGCTCATGAACCGGAAGAAGGAGCTGAGGCCGGGCGACTGGCTGGACGGCTTCGACGACCCATCGATCTGCTCCTATCCCCCCGAGGACCTGGTGATCGAGGAATACGGCAGGAACCTGAAGCGGATCGGGGCCCGGCAGCTCAGCGAAGAGCAGAGCCGCGTCGAGCCCTTCACCTCCTCCATGCTGGACGGGATCGACATGCGGGAGACCATCAGGAACCTGCACGAAGGGAAGATCTACGTCAGGGAGCACAGGCGCCTGAAGAGCGGCGTGGGGTCCGTGGTGGTGGTCTTCGACGAGGACAGGGAGGGATCGCGTTTCCCATACTGCATGACCTGGCTGGGAGAGCACGAGCAGGAATCGGACATGGCCTTCTACGCCACGCCGCCGACGGGGAATATCGTGGGGCCGGGGATATCGCGCTGCGAGTATGGCGGATTCCTGCTGAGCTATCCGCCGCGCAGGATGAGCGACGTCTGGAGTGATATCGACTATCGAGGGGCCTTGGGAAAGGGAGAAGTGCTGCTGATGGCGGCGCTTGATTATTCTCTGGAGAAGGATGTGATCTATGTGGCGGCGAAGCCGCCGCGGAGCTACCTGAAGCAGCTCGCCTCGAGGGTCAGCAAGAGGATCATCTACCTCCCGCTGGGAAGCCTCTCTCCCGTCTCGCTCAAGAAGCTCAGGGTCTTCCACATCCTCTACGGACGGGACAAGAGGGAGATTGCCAAGGACTACATCTGGTAAGGCTGAAGCAGGAGCCGCAGGTGTTGCGTTTCCCCCTCCCCGGCCCTCCCCCTCCGGGGGAGGTAGCTGTCTGACGGACGGCCGTCTGTGAGGAGCTGTCTGACAGTCGGCCCTCTGTAAGGGATGGCTGTTCTTCGATGTGACGGAGGCGTCGGATAGTCCCCGCCCCCGGAGGGGGAGGGTTAGGGAGGGGGAAAGCCGTCTCGTTCACCCTCGACTCTTTCCATCAACGTGGAATAGATCATCTCCAGGACCCCCTCCGTATTCTCAAAAACTTCATTGTCCCAGACCCGCACCACCTTTATCCCACGACGTTGCAGAGCAGCCGTCCGCTGTGAGTCTTGCACCACTGTGTCACCATGCTGCCCGCCATCCAGCTCAACGACCAGCTTAGCTTCCGGGCAATAGAAATCGAGGATGAACCTCTCCAAGGGATGCTGCCGGCGGAACCGAAATCCGCCGAGCTGCTTCCGTCGGAGAAGGTACCAGAGAAATTGTTCGGCGTCGGTCATGTTACTGCGCAGGGCGCGTGCGGATTTGAGGAGCCAAGGCGGGACGGGTGGTGGATTGTATGGATTCTTGACCATGTTCCCTCCCTGCAGGAAGGGTAACATGCGAGTGGCGGCATTGCATCTATTGCAGCAGTTTCCCCCTCCCCAGCCCTCCCCCTCCGGGGGAGGGAGCTGTCTGACAGTCGGCCGTCTGTGAGGGAGCACTCTGACAGTCGGCCCTTGTGAGGGAACAGCCCGGCAGTTCTTCGATGTGACTAAGGAGTAGGACAGTCCCCGCCCCCGGAGGGGAGGGTTAGGGAGGGGGACAGCCATGCCCCCCGACTACCTCTGCCGCAACATTTATCCCTTCCGCAGCACCCTCTTATCCCCCAGCCTGATCGTCACCCGCTCCTGGTCGAAGTACTCCAGGAGGGGAATCATGAACTTCCTTGAGAGTCCGGTTATCTCCCGGAACTGCGGCGGAGTGATCTCGCCCTGCTCCTTGAGATGGCAAACCAGCTTCTCCCTGATCTCGGCCAGCGCCCCCGGCGCGTAGAAGACGTCGGGCTTGATCTTCGCCGCCCGCCCCTCCCTGGCCAGCAGGTTCGCATGCTCCAGCACCTGCTTCTCGCTGCACCCCAGCAGGTCGCAAAGCTCCTTCAGGGTCGGCGCCTCCAGCCATCCCTTCTTGAGCGCCTCCTCCAGCATCGCCTGAAGACCGGCCTGATCCTGCGTCACCCCCGCCTTACGCCCCGGAAGCTTAACGAGGTCCCGATCCGAAAGCGCCAGCCCGTCCTTTTCCAGGCTGGCCAGTACCGGACCGAAAAACCGGATGTCGCTACGCTTGGGGATGCTGGACTTCAGCTCCTCCTTCCCGATCCCTTCCTGCATCGGGTTCTCCGCCAGGTACTCGTTCAGCTCCTCGGACAACCGCTTCTTCAGGGCGGCAAATCCCTCACGCCCCAGAAAAATCCGCGGCTCCTTCACCACCTGCAGCACGACGCCACTCGACAGCAAGGGCGCCAGCGCCGCCTCGATCCTCTTGGCCGACATCCCGCTGCGGTTCACCATCTCCTGCACCGATATTCCCGAAAGCAGCGACGACTCCACCAGCAACCGGATCCTCTCCTGGTCCTCCCCCGACTCCGCCGCGGCCAGAAGTTCCAGCGCCTCTGCCGAGCGTCTGCGCCTTCTCGGCGGGGCGGGGTCGAGGACGGTCCCCCCTCCGAGGGTGGCCTGCGGAGAATAGGTCCTCAGTACGAAGGGATCCCCGGGAAGAAGGAGCACCGGCCTGGCCAGGCGCAGCTGTACAAAGGCGCTCTCTCCGGGAGCGAGGGTGTCGCGGTCGAAAAGAATTATCTTGGCAGGTACCTCGTAGGTTGCCGAATGGAGCCGCACTCCTGCGCGGTGCTTCAACTCCTTCTGCGCGGAGGCCAGATAGTTCAGCCGTACGTCGACCGCGCTGGTCGGGCGGTACAGCCCCTTCGGCACAACCACGTCGCCTCGCTCCACCTCTGTGTGCTCCACGCCCTGGAGGTTCACCGCCAGCCTTTCACCGGCGCCCCCCTTCTCGACCTTGCTCCCGAAAGACTGCACCCCCCGGACTCTGCAGGTTAGCCCCTTGGGGAGTATCTCGACCTCGTCACCAACGGAGATGGCTCCGGAGAGGAGGGTCCCGGTCACCACGGTGCCGAAACCGGTGACGGTGAAGACCCGGTCGACCGGGAGCCTGAAGGGCGAGTCCAGCCTCTTCTGCTCGATCTCCCCGGCCAGCCGGGCCAGTTCCTTTTTCAGCTCGTCCATGCCTTCGCCGGTCCTGGATGAGACGGCAACGATGGGGGCACCCTCCAGGAAGCTCCCACCCAGGTATTCCCGCACCTCCTCGGTCACCAGGTCCAACCAGTCCGGCTCGACAAGATCCCTCTTGGAGAGGACCACGATCCCCTTCTTGACCCCCAGCAGCTGGCAGATCTCCAGGTGCTCTCGGGTCTGGGGCATGATCCCTTCGTCGGCGGCTATCACCAATAAAACCAGGTCCATACCGCCTACGCCTGCCACCATGGTGCGGACGAAGCGCTCGTGTCCCGGGACGTCAACGATGCCGAAGCGCAGGCCCCCCGGAAGTTCCAGGTGGGCGAAGCCGAGCTCGATGGTGATGCCGCGGGCTTTCTCCTCTTTCAACCGGTCGGTGTCCACCCCGGTCAGCGCCTTCACCAGCGATGTCTTGCCATGATCGATATGTCCGGCGGTGCCGAGAATCAGGTGCTTCATTTCAACTCCTAAAACTACAACCGTTGACCACGGAGACACGGAGAAAACCGAATCATCTTCACCGACTCGGCAGCGGGAGGGCTATATTTGAAAAATTGAATATAACTACAGAAAGGAAAGGAAGGTCAAGCCAAAACTCATTTATGGCTCTTTAACTGCTGATGTTCCCGTCGTGAAGCGGGGGTACCGGTAGGAGCGCCCTGGTGAGCGGGACAGCGGGAGGGTTCGCGCCCGGAAGGGCGCTCCTACAAGAACCTCTTCGGTTTTCTCCGTGCTCTCCGTGTCTCCGTGGCGAATATTGTTAATCCTTGAACTGCAGCTGGTAAAGCCGGTAATACACACCCTTGGCAACCATCAGGTCGGCGTGGCTCCCTTCCTCCACCTTTTCCCCCCGATGGATGACCACTATCCGGTCCGCATCGCGGATGGTGGATAGCCGGTGGGCGACCACCAGGGTGGTCCTTCCTTCCATCAGTCCCTCCAGCCCCTGCTGGATCAGCCGCTCACTGGCGGAGTCGACACTGGCTGTGGCCTCGTCCAGCACCAGTATCTCCGGGTCGAAGGCGACGGCCCTGGCAAAGGAGATAAGCTGGCGCTCGCCGGCGGAGAAGTTGGAGCCGCGCTCGCGGACCTCCTCGTTGAAACCGTTGGGGAGATTCCTGATGAAGCGGTCGGCGCCGACCACCGCCGCCGCCTGCTCGACCCTCTTCAGGGCTTCGGGGTCGCCGAGGGAAATATTGTAGGCGATGGTCCCGGAGAAGAGATATGGGTCCTGCAGCACCACCCCGATGCGGCTTCTCAGGGACTTGAGGGACATCTCCCTGATATCGGCACCGTCTATCTCGATGGAGCCCCTGGTCACCTCGTAAAAGCGCGACAGCAACCGCGTTACCGTCGTCTTGCCGCCCCCCGTCTCCCCGACCAGCGCCACCTTTTCGCCCCTTTTCATCTCCAGCGAGAACCCCTTCAGCACGTATTCATCGCCGCTGTAGGCAAACCAGATGTTGTTGAAGGAGATCCTCTGCAGCCCCCGCCGTGGCGCCTCTGGCTCGCGCTGGGCAGGGTCCGCTGCCGGCGACGTCAGCAGTACGGTTTCCTTCTCCTCGTTGCGGTCCAGCAGGTTGAAGATCCGTTCCAGCGAGGCCATGGCACCCTGCATGACCGAATACTTCGCCGAGAGATCCCGGATGGGCGAGAAGAATCGCTCGATGTACTGGATGAAGGCGACCAGAGCGCCGAAGGAAAGGGTCCCTTTCACGATCTCCCCGCCGCCATACCAGATGATCAGGGCCACCGCCACCGAGGAAAGGGTCTCGACCACCGCGTAGAGTGCCGCGTCCCAGGTGATGACGGGAAGGTTCGCCTCCATGTACGAGGCGTTCAGTCTCCGGAACTCCCCGGCCTCGTCCCTCTCCCGGTTGAAGAGCTGGACGACGGAAATGCCGCCGATGTTCTCGGCAAGGAAGGAGCTCAAGTTTGCCTGCCGCGCCCTCACCTGCCGAAAGGCGATCCGCATCCAGTTCCTGAAGGCGAAGGCGGCCCAGATGAGAAGCGGCAGCACCGAAAAGGTGACCAGCGAGAGCCGGATGTTCATCCACAGCATGATGCCTACGATGCCGGCGAGGACCAGGATGTCGCCGACGATGGTGACGACACCGGCGGCGAACATCTCGCCGAGGACCTCGACGTCGCTCGTGAGCCTCGAGACCAGGCTGCCGACCGGGGTCTGATCGAAGAAGCGGGCTCCCAGCCGCTGGATGTGGGAGAAGAGCTCGACCCTGATGTCGTACATCACCCTCTGCCCGACGTACTGCAGCAGGTAGACCTCCGCGAAGGTGAAGAGCGATTCGGCGAGGATGATGCCGAGGAAGCCTGCCGCCAGCATCGGGAGTCCCGCCATCTGGTGGGTCATGATGTGGTTGTCGATGGCGATTTTCAGGATGTAGGGTTGGGAGAGCTTCGCCGCCGCGATGAACGGCAGGAGGAGCAGGGTGATCACGATCAGGCGGCGGTAGGGGAGGATGTAGCGGACGAAGCGCCCCATCAGCCGCCGGTCGTACATCTTGCCGACTATTTCATCCTCGTATATCCCGCCGAAGTGCATACAGTTATCTCACTTTATCTCTTATCAATATCCCCTCGCCCTCCGGGAGAGGGGCAGGGGTGAGGGCCGGTGCCACTACGGACCAAGCAGTTATAGATCTTTTCGAGAACGGCTTCCGTGTTTCTCAGTACGTCGTGATTCCAGAATCTGATCACCTGGATCCCAGACCTTGCTACAACCTCCGACCTGATCTCATCCTTTACTGCAGTTTCATCTTCATTATGTTGCCCACCATCAAGTTCGATGCCCAACCCCGATTCTCTGCAATAGAAGTCGACGATGAAGCAACCAACCCGATGCTGCCTTCGGAATTTGTAGCCTCCAAGCTGCCGGTTCCTCAACAGCATCCACAGCAGTTTTTCTGCATCTGTCTGATGAGCCCTCAACGATCTGGCAAAGTCCCGCATTTCCTCGGGAAGCCTTGGGTGCATATGGCACATTCCCTCACCCCGGCCCTCTCCCGGAGGGAGAGGGGGAGCTTGTGCGTGATAATGTAATGGCGAAGCAAGATCTAGCTCTTTTCTCTCGTCTTCGCCCGCCCTCCAGTCCACATCCCCTCGCCCTCCGGGCCTGCGCGCTAAAGCGCTTCGGCGCGCAAGCGGGAGAGAGGCAGGAGGGCCAGGCCACCCGGCTAAAGCCTCTCTATCTCCGCCTTCAACTGCTCTTCCCTGTGGATGGCGGCGTAGCGGCCCCCCAGGACCAGCAGCTCCTCGTGATTCCCCTCTTCCACGATCTTCCCCTCTTCCATCACGATGATCCTGTCGCATCCCCTCAAGGGGGAGAGTCGATGGGAGACGATCAAGACGGTCCTCTCGCCATAGTACCCGGCCAGCTCCCTGAGGATCTCCTCCTCGGTATCGGCATCGACCGCGGAAAGGGGGTCGTCCAGTATCAGTATCCGCGGCTCCTTGATCAGCGCCCGCGCGATCGCCACGCGCTGCTTTTGCCCACCCGACAGGGTCACTCCCCTCTCGCCCACCACGGTGTCAAACCCCTCGGGGAACCTGGCAATGTCCCTGACCAATCCCGCCGTCCTGGCCGCCCGCTCCACCTCTTCCCTGCAGGCCCCCGGCTTGCCGTAGCCGATGTTGTCGCCGATGGTGCGGGAGAAGAGGAAGCTCTCCTGCGGTACGAAGCCGACTGCGTCCCTGAGCTTCTTGAGCGGAAGCCGGTTGATGTCGATGCCGTCGATGAGGATGCTCCCGTCGGGGACCTGGAACAGCCTGGGAATCAGCCGGACCAGGGTCGATTTCCCGCTCCCGATTACCCCGACGATGCCGACCTTGGCCCCCTTCTCTATCTTTAGATTGATCCCTCGCAACGTGCCGGTGTCCCGGTAGGAGAAGGAGAGGTCGCGGAATTCGATATCCCCTTCAATCTCGCCGGGGTCTACGGGGTTCTCGGGCTCGTTGACCTCGGCGGTGGCGTTAAGTATCTCTCCCAGCCTGTTCATCGACGCGGCGCCTCTCTGCATCAGGTTCAGGATCCAGCCGAACATCACGGTCGGCCAGACCAGCATGGCGAGATAGCCGTTGAAGGCGACGAACCCGCCGAGGGTCAGCCCTCCCCTTATCACCTGCCCCCCCCCCACGAAGAGGACGATCAGGGTACCGACGGCGCCCGTGCCGGCCATGATGGGGAGCATGGCTCCCCTGACCTTGGCGACCCCCATGCTGGCATCGGAATAGCTTTCGCACACCTCCCGGAAGGTGGCGATCTCACCCTCCTCGCGGCAGTAGGCCTTGACTACGGCAGCCGCCGATGCGTTCTCCTCCACCCGCGTGGAGAGCCGGGCCAGGGCCTCCTGCATCCGCTTCGACCGGCGGAACATGGACGCGCTCATCCGTTGCACCACCAGGACCATCAGCGGGAAGGGAATGATGGCGCAGACGGTGAGAAAGGGGGAGATCCTGGTCATCAGGAAGATGGCCGCGGTGTAGATGATTACCGTGTTGAAGAGGCTGAGTATGCCGAATCCGAGCAGCATGCGGACGTTGGTGAGGTCGTTGGCCAGACGGGAGAGGATGTCGCCGGTCCGCCAACTGGCGAAATAGGCCATGTCCAGGTTGAGGAGTTTGCTGTAGAGGTCTTCACGCAGCAGGTACTCGATCTTTCTGCCGGCGTTGAGGAGGGTGGTGCGTGAAAAGACGCGGATGATCCCCTGCCCCACTGCGGCCGCGGCGATCATCCCGCCGTACTGGGCCGGGGTGAAGCGGACCGAGGCGGGATGCTGCAACCCTTCGATGGCGAGCTTCAATAGCCAGGGGATGGCGAGACCGCAGAGGTTGGTGCCGACGAGGAGCGATGCCCCAAGGAGATAGGCCCACCTGCGGTTCAGCATGTAGCTGTATAGTCTGTTCAGTTCCCCGATGGCACACCTCGCCGCTGGCAGTTCTCCATCATTAAAACTAATCTATTTGCCACCCACTGTCAAAGACTTTGCCGGAAGAGTCATTACAGTCATCTTGTTTTAAAATGACGTAAACCATGCACGGCAACGGGAGCCCTTGTGTCAGCTGACACTGGCCCAAGATACTGACTTTACATCGCTACTACAGTACTTTATCTCCAATCTAACTGCCTATTCATTCCTTTGTTCCAATTCTTCCTTTTTGGCCCGTTTTCCCATGCTTCGAAACAGGTAACTCCTGTCACAACGGATCTTTTTTCCCAATTCACGTTCTCTTTCAGCCAGCTCATTTTAAACTTGTGCTTGCTTTTTTGTTTTAAAAAGGCGTATATTTTTTAAAATTTTCACGGCCATTCAGCATGTATACCGCGTAAAATCGCAGCCCCGGTTCCATAGAACGGCGTTACCAGAAAAGGAGCGAGTGCATGACCGGCTTGGCTTCTTTTTCTCCAATGGGAGAGCGCTGCCCCTTTTTTTGTTAACAGGATCAGCATCTTGCTTCCTCTCAAAGTCACCAAGACGCGAGGTTCGAAGTGAAAAACAAGTTGATGCACCTCTCCATTGAAACCATGAACATCGGTTTCGTGAAGAAGGTCGAAGCCCTCTCCGGCAGCTCGGTGCGCCGCTGCTTCCAGTGCGGCAAATGCTCCGCCGGCTGCCCGATGTCCACCTTCATGGAGCACCCCCCCAACAGGATCGTCCGCCTGCTGCAGCTTGGCCAGTGGGAACGGGTCCTGGCCGGCCGCTCCATCTGGTACTGCGCCTCCTGCGAGACCTGCAGCACCCGCTGCCCCAACAAGGTCGACCTCGCCTCCATCATGGATGCCCTGAGGAAGCTCTCCTGGGACGCCGACGGCCCCTCGAAGGAAAGCTACGTCCAGCTCGCCAACCGCCTCTTCATCGAAAACATCAGGACCTACGGCAGGCAGTACGAGCTGCGGCTCGGCGCCGCCTTCAACGTCAAGAGCGGGCAGTTCCTCAAGGACCTGCTGCTCGGGCCGAAGCTCCTCTCCAAGGGGAAGCTCAAGATGTTCCATTCCAAGAACAGGAACATCGGCGAGATCGAGGGGATCTTCAAGAGAATTGAAGAGATGCGCAAGAAAGGGGAGGCGCTGTGACACCGAAGAAACGTCTGAACTACTCCTACTATCCCGGGTGCTCCCTGCACGCTTCCGGGCGCGAGTACGACATATCCACCCGCGCGCTCTTCAAGGCCCTGAACGTGGGGCTCAAGGAAGTGCCCGACTGGTTCTGCTGCGGGGCGACGCCGGCCCACAACGTGGACGAGCTCCTCTCACTCTCCCTTTGCGCCAAGAACCTCTCGCTTGCCGACGAGATCGAGGGCGACCTCGCCGTAGCCTGTGCCGCCTGCTTCTCACGTCTCAAGACGACCCAGCACCGGCTGCGGCACGACGACAGGAAGCTGAAGCAGGTGGAGACCGCCATCGACGGTCCCGTGGCCGTGCAGAAGCCGGTCAAGCACATCCTGGAGATCCTGGCGCGGGAATTCGGGCTGGCCAAGCTGGAGGAAAACGTCAAGAAGCCGCTCCTGGGGCTTAAGGTCGCCTGCTACTACGGCTGCCTCCTCACCCGCCCCCCCGAGGTCCCCGAGCTCGACGACTGCGAGGATCCCAGCATCATGGAGGACATCCTGCGTGCGCTCGGTGCCGAGCCGGTCAAATGGTCGCACCGGATGGAGTGCTGCGGCGCGAACTTCACCCTCTCCCGACCGGGCGTGGTCATCAAGCTCTCCAACGCGATACTCGACTCGGCGAAACTCGCGCAGGCCGACTGCATCATGGTCGCCTGCCCCCTTTGCCACGGCAACCTGGACATCCGGCAGCAGGGCATCGAGGAGAGCCACCAGGCCAGGTACGACCTGCCGATCTTCTACGTGACACAACTCGCCGCCCTTGCCATGGGCGTCCCTTCCGACAAGCTCGGCTTCGAGAGCGTCATTACCGACCCGAGGCCGCTTTTAAAAGAAAAAGAGCTGCTGTAGCTTTCCCGGCGGCGAAACGGATTTGAGGAACCTATGTCCAGAATCGGTGTCTTTGTTTGCCACTGCGGCGAGAACATCTCCCGAACGGTAGATGTAGAACGGGTGGCCCAGGCCGCCGGGAACGTTCCCGGAGTCGCCTTCTCCTGCGATTACAAGTACATGTGCTCCGACCCCGGCCAGAACCTTTTGAAGAAGGCGGTGGCCGAGCACAAGCTTGACGGCGCGGTGGTGGCCGCCTGCAGCCCGCGCATGCACGAAAAGACCTTCCGCAAAGCTGCCGACTCGGCGGGGCTGAACCCCTACCTGTGCGAGATGGCCAACATCCGTGAGCACTGCTCGTGGGTGCACGAGAACCGGGAGGAGGCGACCGCCAAGGCCTCGGACATCGTGAAGCTGATGGTGGAGCGGGTCAAGAGGGGCAAGTCGCTTGCTCCCATCAGCGTCCCGGTCAAGAAGCGGGCGCTGGTGATCGGCGGCGGCATCGCCGGGATCCAGGCGGCCCTCGACATCGCCGACGCCGGCCACCAGGTGCTGGTAGTCGAGCGCGAGCCCTCCATCGGCGGCCACATGGCGCAGCTCTCCGAAACCTTCCCCACGCTCGACTGCTCGCAGTGCATCATGACCCCGAAGATGGTCGATCTCGCGAACCATCCGAACATCACCCTCTATTCCTATTCCGAGATCGAGAAGGTGGAGGGGTACATCGGGAACTTCTCGGTCACCATCCGCCGCAAGGCCCGCTCGGTCGACGAGGACAAGTGCACCGGGTGCGGGGTCTGCATCTCCAAGTGCCCGAAGAAGAAGATCCCCAACGACTTCGACCAGGGGCACGGGATGCGCAGCGCGATCTACGTGCCGTTCCCGCAGGCGGTCCCCAACACGCCGGTGATCGACCGCGAAAACTGCACCATGTTCCAGACCGGCAAGTGCGGCGTCTGCGCCAAGGTCTGCGGCCCCGGGGCCGTCGACTACCAGCAGGAGGACCGGCTGACCGTGGAAGCGGTCGGCGCCATCGTGGTGGCGACCGGCTTCAAGCTCTATTCCATCGACCGCAAGCCCGAAGAGAGCCCGATCCAGGGGTACGGCGAGTTCGGCTACGGCACCATCCCCGACGTCATTGACGGCATGACCTTCGAGCGCCTGGCCTCGGCCTCCGGTCCGACCGGGGGGAAGATCCTGCGCCCCTCCGACGGCAAGGAGCCGAAGCAGGTGGTCTTCATCCAGTGCGTAGGCTCGCGCGCCAGGGAGAAGGGGATCTCCTACTGCTCCAAGGTCTGCTGCATGTACACCGCGAAGCACACCATGCTCTACCACCACAAGGTGCATGACGGCCAGGCCTACGTCTTCTTCATGGATGCGAGGACACCCGGAAAGGGGTACGACGAGTTCTGGCGCCGCGCCGTGGAGGAAGAGGAGGCAGTCTACATCAGGGGGATGGTCTCGCGCCTGTACCAGAAGGGCGGGAAGATCATGGTCATGGGTAGCGACATCCAGGTAGGCGTGCAGGTCGAGATCGAGGCGGACCTCGTGGTCCTCGCCACCGCGGTCCAGCCCCAGGAAGGTGCCGATCTCCTGGCGCAGAAACTGGGAATCTCCTACGACAGGTACAACTTCTACTCGGAGGCGCACGCGAAGCTGAAGCCGGTCGAATGCGCGACGGCCGGGATTTACCTTGCCGGCGCCTGCCAGGGGCCGAAGGACATCCCGGACACGGTGTCGCAGGCCTCCGCGGCAGCGGCCAAGGTGATGACGCTCTTCTCCAAGGATCAGCTGGAGCGGGATCCGGTGGTGGCCAAGGTCAACGAGAAGTACTGCGTCGGCTGCTTCGCCTGCAAGAAGGTCTGCCCGTACGGCGCCATCGAGGAGAAGGAGTTGCGCGACCGCCAGGGGAACCTGGTGAAGGTGGCCGCCTATGTCAACCCGGGCGTCTGCGGCGGCTGCGGCACCTGCCAGGCCACCTGCCCCTCGAAGTCGGTGGAGCTGGACGGGTACACGGACGAGCAGATCATGGCGATGATCGAATCGCTGTAATCAACATAAGAGCCTGACCACAGAGGACACAGAGGTTCCTCGGAGAGACACAGAGGAAATCCCAAGCAGGAAATTGATTTTCCTCTGAGCCCCCTGCGCATCCCTCTGCGTCCTCTGTGGTCATGCTTTGTTTCTCAAAGGATTCCCATGCACGCACAAGCCAAACAACACGACTTCGAGCCCAAGATCGTTGCCTTCGTCTGCACCTGGTGCACCTACGCGGGCGCCGACCTGGCCGGGACCAGCAGGATGCAGTACCCGTCCAACGTCCGGGTGCTGAAATTCCCCTGCACCGGCAGGATCGATCCCGTCTTCATCCTGCGGGCCTTCCAGAAGGGAGCCGACGGCGTCCTCGTCTCCGGCTGCCATCCCGGCGATTGCCACTACATGGCCGGGAACTTCCACGCCCGTCGCCGCTTCGCAGCCTTCCGCGCGCTCCTGGACTTCGTCGGTGTCGACCTGGAAAGGCTCCAGTTTTCCTGGGTCTCGGCCGCCGAAGGGGGCAAGTGGGTGGAAGTGGTGACCGAACTGACCGAAAGGGTGCGGTCGATGGGGCCGATGCTGGAGTTCAAGGCGCTGGAGCATGAAGAACAGTGGTCGGCCGCACTGAGCTCGCCGGAGCTTAAAGAGGCCTTCGACCATATCACCTGAAATTCGTCACTTCCCTTTTCCAGAAAATCTCTGCGTCACTGCCTGAGCCGGCGGCGACACCAGCGGGTGCCATGACACATGAATGCTAAAGCACAGAAAATAAAGGCCTCGACCATTGACCCGGCCTGTTACGAGGCGGTCACCCACGCGATACGGCTTGAAGCGACGAAGCTCCTGAAAGAGGGGGCGGTGGCCGCAGTGGTGGGGTACCTTCCGGGGCGGCGGAAGAATACCGCACTCCCTGCCCTGGCCACCACTCAGGAACAAGCAGCGCGGCTGATCTTTTCCCCCGCCTGCGTCAACAACCTCTCGCTCTATCTCACCAAGGCGAAAAAGGGTGTCCTGCCGAAGGGGAAGATCGCCATCGTGGCCAAGGGCTGCGACATGCGGGCTCTCGCGGGGCTGACAGGAGAATCGCAGATCAAGCGGGAGGATCTCCTCATCATCGGGGTCGCCTGCCCGGGGGTGTACGGAGCAAGCACCCATCTTCCGGAGGGCGAGGGAAAAGACACGCTTTCTGAGGCGAACATCGCCAGGAAGTGCCGGGAATGCACGGTGCATCTCCCTGAGGGGGCGGACGTCGTAGCCGGGACCTTGCCGCAGTTACCAGCTCTGACGCCGACCGAGGCGGAGGAGTTGGCGCGGATCGAGGCCATGCCCCAGGCGGAACGGTGGGCATTCTGGAAGGAGCACTTCTCGCGCTGCATCAGGTGCATGGCCTGCCGGCAGGTCTGCCCCTTCTGCTACTGCGAACAGTGCCTTTGCGACAGGAACCGGCCCCAGGCGGTGGAGATTTCGCCGAGGCCGGCGGGAAACATGGCCTGGCACATCGTGCGCGCCATGCACCTGGCCGGGCGCTGCGGCGGCTGCGCCGAGTGCGAGCGCGCCTGCCCCATGGACATCCCGCTGAACCTCCTTAACCGGCGAATGGCCAAGGAGTTGAAGGAGCTGTACGACTACGAGGCGACCCTGACGCCGCAGGAAAAGGGGCCCCTGACCCAGTACCGGGAGGATGACGATCAGTCATTCATTAAATAGAAGCCTGACCACGGAGGACACCGAGTGCGGGCGCGGGGGACACAGAGGAAATCTAAAACTTCTTCAATCGTTCCGAGCCTTCCCCCTCGCCCTCCATCACGGATGCCACAAGAGAATTAACTTATGCCGCAGATAATTACTGAAGCGAATCTTCGCAACCTGGTTGACGCACTCGTCAAGGAGTCGAAGCTGGTGGTCGGGCCGAAGCGGGCGGGGACCATGGTGCTCTACGAACCGCTTGCCGCGGGCTCTCAGCTGGTCCTGGGCGCGCTTCCCCGCCGATCCTCGAAGGAGCTCTTCTTCCCGATCTGCGAGGAGATCCTCACCTTCTCCAGGGAGAACGGCGCCATTGAGGTCCGCGACGTCGACCGGGCCGGCTTCCCGGAGGCTGTGCTCATCGGCGCCCTCCCCTGCGATGCCGGCTCCCCGGCCATCCTCGATGCGGTCTTCTCGTGGGATTACCATGATGACTTCTACCAGGAGCGCAGGAGGAAAACGACCATCATTGGCATCGCCTGCACCAAGGGTGACGACGCCTGCTTCTGTACTGCCCTCGGTCATGCGCCGGACTCGGAGGCGGGAAGCGATCTCTTCCTGACCCCGCTGAAGGATGGCTCCTACGCCTGCAAGGCCGTCACCGGGAAAGGGAGGTCGCTGGTCGACGCGCACCCGGAATTCTTCGGGGAAGCCCCGGCGGCTGCGCCTGTGCCCTTCTCGGGACAGGAGAGCGGGAAGCTGGACATGGTGAAGATCAAGGGTTGGCTGGAAACGCACTTCGAGGACCCGCTGTGGCAGAGCATCGCCGACATCTGCGCCGGATGCGGCGCCTGCGCCTTCATCTGCCCGGCCTGTCACTGCTTCGATATCAATGACGAAGGGAGCGCTGAGAAGGGTACCCGGCGCAAGCACTGGGATGCCTGCGGCTTCGGGAAGTTCACCAATCATGCCTCGGGCCACAACCCGCGCGACACCCAGAACAAACGCTATCGCAACAGGATCATGCACAAGTTCAAGTATTACGACGACAAGTTCGGCAAGACCCTGTGCACCGGGTGCGGCAGGTGCGTCCGCGCCTGCCCCGTTGGTATCGACATCGCCGACATACTCAGCACGATAAACGGTAAATAGGAAGAGCGAACAGACTCATTTCATGGCACCTTCCCCCCCACCCTTACCCTCCCCCTCCAGGGGGGAGGGGATAGTGGCGGTGTCGGATGCCGCTGTTAAAAGGTTACCTTATGTGCAAATCCAATAACATCTACATGCCTCACCTGGCCACCATCGAGTCCATTGTCGACGAGACTCCGGACGTACGGACGCTGCGCCTGGTCTTCCAGGACGAGGAGGTCAGGGAGAAGTTCACCTTCAGGGCCGGGCAGTTCGCCGAGTATTCCGCTTTCGGTGCCGGGGAATCGACCTTCTGCATCGCCTCCTCGCCGACCAGGACGGGGTATATCGAGTGCTGCTTCAGGAGTGTGGGGCGCGTTACCGAGGAACTGAGAAGGCTCGAGGTCGGCGACACCATGGGTGTTCGCGGCCCCTACGGGAACTCCTTCCCCATCGAGGACTTCTACGGCAAGAACCTGGTCTTCATCGCCGGGGGGATCGCGCTTCCGCCCCTTCGCACGGTGATCTGGAACTGCCTGGACCTGCGTGATAAGTTCGGCGACATAACCATCGTCTACGGCGCACGCTCGGAGGCCGATCTCGTCTACAAGCGGGAGCTCGCCGAGTGGCAGGACCGCGACGACGTCAGGCTGGTAAAATGCGTCGATCCCGGCGGCAACGGCCCTGACTTCGACGGCAAGGTCGGCTTCGTGCCCAATGTGTTGGAGGAAGCGGCGCCGGGTGCCGAGAATACCGTCGCGCTGGTGTGCGGACCGCCGATCATGATCAAGTTCACCCTGCCGGTGCTGGAGCGGCTCGGCTTCTCCGATACCGCGATCTACACCACGTTGGAGAACAGGATGAAGTGCGGCGTCGGCAAGTGCGGCCGCTGCAATGTGGGAAACGTCTATGTCTGCAAGGACGGCCCCGTTTTCACCGCCGCCCAGGTTAAGGCCATGCCGCAGGAGTTCTAGCCCTCATTCCTCTCCCCCGTCCAAGCTCACTTTTTCCACAGGAGAGAAAAAAAGATCTAAAGTGTTGCATCCCGCTGCCGAATTGTGATATTAGACTATGCAATTTTCCATATAGTCTTACATCTACGATAGATAGCCGACAATACTAAACCATCCGCGAGGATGGGACGGAAAGCCCAAGGGTCTCACCGAGATAGCCGGGTCGCCGAAATATCAGATCAATCACGATATTTGACGATCCGGCTTTTTTGCGGCCGGGTCTCCGGAGCAGACAGGTGCTCCGAGGGGGGAAGCCGAATCTAGTACCGGGTTTCATCACAAACAGGCAGGGGAGATAGACGACAATACTAAACCATCCGCAAGGATGGGACGGAAAGCCTAAGGGTCTCACCGAGACAGCCGGGTCGCCGAAATATCGAGAGATTGATATGAGGCCCCGGCTTTTTTGTACCCCGAGTCCCGAAAAATTCCAAAAGGAGGTGGCTGAAGTCCAGAGCGGTATTGTCGGTAGCGGATCGCCGCACCACCACGGAGCGGGAAGTATCCCGCACGGGTGGTCGGCGCAGAGAGTTTCTTGCAACAGTCTTTTTCAACACGGAGGTACTAGATGACGAAAGGAATAGTACGATCGCTGGCGGCGCTGGCCGCCATGGCCATCCTGTCCACCCCGGCCCTGGCCGGATACAAGGTGATCGCCAACAACGACCTGGGGATGCACTGTGCCTGCCCCACCTTCGCAGGCTTCCTCCTCCTCCCCCCCTTCAACACCATTCGGGCACAGGTGATCCAGACCGGGAAAGAAGACCCGTCTCTCCCCACCAGCGGGCTCACGCTGAGCTATTCCTTTGCGGAGGAGAACGACACCATCCTTCAGTCCGATCCCTATTTCAGCCAGTGGATCAAGTACGGACCCAAGATGTTCCCCGGCTACCAGCCGGTGGTCAACGGCAAGGTGGTGGGGCTTACCGGTAACGGCATTACCGGCACGATGAGGTACGACGCCACCTCAAATTCCTACATCGCCAGCGGGATCCCCGCCTACCCGGTGACCACCAACACCTCAAAGGACCTCATGACCGACCCGCTGGGGGGCCCGAACCGCGATCCTTTCCTGACCGCCCTGATCTCGGTTAAGAATTCCACCGGAAAGGTGGTGGCCAGCACGACGACGGTCGTGCCGGTGGCCTTCGGCGGCTGCTGCACCTGCCATCTCAAGCTCGCCGCGGCCAACGGCTACCCCGCTACCCCCGCAGGCTCCTTCCAGTACCTGGGGCAACTGCACGGCCAGAACAGCAGCAAGATCAATTTCACCTACCTCGACCCGGACGGCGACGGCGTGGGCGGTCCGATCCGCTGCTCCTGGTGCCACTGGGATCCCGCCATGGGAGAGAGCAAGGCCCCGGGGCTTGCCGCCGTCTGGCCGAACTACAAGATCCTCCCGGGCGCAGGGTTCACCTACTCCGACGTCAAGGTATCCCAGTACTCCTTCTCCGAAGTGCTGCACCGCTTCCATGCCCAGGACCAGGTGGTCCTCTCGCAGTATGACCCCAACATCGCCACCAACTGCTACGACTGCCACCCCGGCAACAACGTGAACTGCTATCGCGGCTCCCACAAGGGCAAGACGGCAATCTGGTGCATCGACTGCCACGGCAACCTGAACCAGCGCATCGCCACGAAGCAGCTCTCGCAGCCCTGGCAGCAGTCAACCCTGCCGTCGTGCTACGCCCCGTCGCCGGGGATCAATTCCGCCTTCACCTGCCACAACTCCACCACCTACGCAACCACCAAGACCTGGCCGGCGCTCTTCGGGAAGTTCATAAACGCCCAGTCCCACCACGGCGGCGTCCTCTGCCAGACCTGCCACGGCGAGGCCCATGCGGAGAACCCGTCCACCCAGCCGCTGGACAACGTGCAGAACTCCAAAATCCAGGGTTTCGGGACCTTCCCGGCCGGGAAGGACAAGTCGTACGCAATCGGCGTGTGCAACGTCTGCCACACGGGCAAGTCGAACACCTGGGGCGTGCCGCCGCACAGCGGAGGAGACTAGCACGGAGAGCAATAGAGGGGGGGGCCATCCCCCCCTCATCCGCACTGAAACCTGCGGCGCTGACGAAAGGCGTATAAAGGGGGGTGACGAGATGGGCCGCCGAGGGACGATGAGGGGAAGGTCGCCGATCAGGTTATGCGGGATGGCGGCGATGGCGGCGTGCGCCGGCATACTGGCGGCCGGCACGGCCATGGGGTCCGCCTGCGTCGAGGGGACGGTCAATATCGGAGACTCCCCCCAGGCTGTCACCCTGAAATACGGCGAAGCCATGTTCAAGGACGCCCGCGACATCAAGGTTGAGACCGAGGACGACCACGGGGCAACCAGCAGCACCGACACGAAGATCGAGGAGTGGACCTACGACTGCGGCCCCGGCGAGTTGCTGCAGACCATCCGCCTGGAAAACGGGGAGGTGGTGCGGGTGGAAAGCAGCGGGTACGGCAAGCTACCCGACACCGCCGACACCTGCCGGAACGGCGGGTTGTTGGCCGTGGGGGACACACCCCTTGCGGCATTTCTGAAGTGCGGGGAGCCGATCGCCAGGGAGCCGCTGGCGGACAGGGAGGCCGTGACGAAAAGTGGCGGCGAGACGCGCCGCACCGGGGTAACGGTGACGGAATGGACCTACCGCTACGGCCCCGACCTCCCCGGAGTGACGCTCACCATCGAAAACGGCGTCGTCACCGGCATCAGGTCCAGGGAGTACGGGAAGTGAGTTTAAACGCACGGCAGTCGTAGCTGCCGTTGCGGGCACCACCGCGATTTCCGGGGTGATGGTGCGAGTCGACAGCGTCCACCTTGCAAAGGGAGCCAACGAATGAAGATGAGGAAATTTGTACTACTTGCAGTATTCGCCTTCACGGCATCGACGGCGGCAGCCAGCGGGTTGCACGAGACGGTGGACGTGCAGGCCGCGAAGGGGAAGTGGAAGGGGTTCGAGTGGAAGAAGACCAGGGAGTTCATGAAGGAGATGGAGACCCGCCCCGATTTCCCGGTCTCCACCGTGCTCGCCTATGACTACGTCTATTCACTTACCGCCCTCGGCGACAAGGTTTCGCCGCCGCAAAAGGAGCGGATTCTGAAGTACCTCAAGGAGGTCCAGCAAAAGGAGGGGGGCTTCGGGGGGGACCAGGCGAACAGGACCTCCTCCACCCTCTTTACCGATCTCGGCGTGGAGACGCTGGGACTGCTGAAAAGCGCCGGTGGGGACGGGATGGAGAAAGCAGGGAGGTTCGTGCTGGCACAGAAGCATGCTGACGGAGGCTTCGGGTTCAGCGCGGCGTCCAGGGAGCCGACCCTCGCCACCTCCTACTACGGCGTCAAGGTCCTCGCCTCCGCCAACATCCTCGGCTCCCTCGACAAGGGAAAGACAGCGGCTTTCGTGCGCGGCTTCGAGAAGAAGAGCGGCGGCTTTGGCTTCGCCAGGGGGAACGGGGGGGCGACGGCCAGGGCAACCTACATGGCGCTGTACACGCTCGATGCCATCGGGATGCTCGATGACCCCACGAAGAAGGGGGCCGGGCGTTTCCTGGAATCGACACCCTGCGGCACGAAGGGGTCAGGAAGGCCCGACCTCGACGAGGTGGCGTACGCCGTCCGGGCGGAGAAGCTGCTGAAGACGAAAGGCGCCATCGACGCCAAGAAGGTGAAGGCCTTCCTGAAGGCGCTCTATATCCCGGTGAACGGCGGCTTCGCGCCTCTTGAGGGGTACGGGGCGACCCCCGATTCCACCACCACCGCGCTGCATGTCCTCGCCGACCTCAAGTAACGCAGCTTCACCTCCCACGGAGTTTCGCCTCACCGCTGCCCCTCTCCCCCCGGGAGGGGGGGGCAGCTCCCCTCCCCCTCCCTCTTTTCCACTTGACACCCCCCCATTAATGAGCCAACCTAGCGCCTTTGGCCTAACCTCTTCGCAGCCACCTCATGCAGCATGGATGAATGACGATGCCGTATCTCCTCCTTACCCTGAGCGCCCTCATCTGGTCCGGGAATTTCGTGATCAGCCGGGCCATGAACCATGTCATCCCCCCCGCAGGCTTCGTATTCTGGCGCTGGATTCTCGCGGCAGCTGTGCTCGCGCCCATTGCCTTACCGAAACTGCGCCGGGAGTGGCCCATCATCAGGGCCAACCTCTGGCTCATCGCCATCTGCGGCCTCTTCGGCGTCACCCTCTTCAACTTCCTGATCTACACGGCGATGCACTGGACCACCGCTATCAACGCAGCGCTGGTCAATTCCGCCATCCCGATATTCATCCTCATGTTCGCCCGGATCTTCTACGGTCAGCGGGTCTCCCTGCGCCAGCACCTCGGCATAGCCCTGTCGCTGGCAGGCGTCGCAGCCATCATCCTGCAGGGGGATGTCGGTCGCATCCGCACCTTGACCTTCAACCGCGGCGATCTCCTGGTACTGCTGGCAGCCGTGGTCTGGGCCCTTTATTCCGTGGCGATACGGAAATATCCCCAAGGACTAAATCCCTTCCTCTTCCTCTTCAGCACCACCATCAGTGGCCTCATCTTCCTGATCCCCTTCTATGCCTGGGAGATAGCCTCCGGTGAAGTGATGGCGGTGAATGCCCCGACCATCCTCAGCATCGCCTACGTCGGGGTCCTCGCCTCGGTTGTAGCCTTCAGCGCCTGGACTGCCGGCCTCCGCCAGGTCGGCGCCCACCTGGGCGGCCAATTCATCCACCTCATGCCCGCCTTCAGCACCCTCCTTGCCGTCGCCTTCCTCGGCGAGCGCCTGCGCACCTTCCATGTGGCCGGCATCATCCTCATTTTCACCGGCATCCTCTGCGCCACCTTACGGGTGAAAAAGTAAGATCATAAAGCAGCCTGATTAGTACCAATCTTCCGCCAGCTTCCAAAGCTGTCATTCCCGAAGCGATTCTGATCGGGAATCCAGCTCCTAAACGGCGTGAAATCTGGATCCCCGATAAAGGCATTCGGGGATGACAATCTCGTAGCGGAAGATTAGTGCTAATTAGTTAAAGCAGTGACTAATGTTTGAACGTACGTGGAGTATGCAGAGTGATTGGCAGGAGAGACTGAAAGAGCTTGAAGTCACCATCAGTCGTAAAAATAGGAAGGCGGTGCCGCACTGAGACAGCACAGATGAGAAAGTCGGTGTTGGAACCCTGGATTCCTTTTTGACGGCAGGTATTGAAGAATTCTGATGCCATCTCGTAATCTGACATCGTCAGTTGCTGGTCCGGAAATACCCGCAGATGGTCCCGCAGCTTCTGGAATTGTGCTTGGTCCTTTAGTCCCGAAAGTAGTTCTTGACGCACCGGCCCAATAATCTGTGCACGGACTTCATTTATAAGCTCGATCAGCTCGGACACCTCCGCACCACCAGCAACGGGACGTCGTCGCAGCGCCAGGGACCACACAGATGTGTCTATAAGGACCTTCATGCCTTCCTTCGCTGGGCCTTGTAGTCGTAATCGGGATCATATTCGACGGTATTGAAGAGGGTAATGATTTCCACCTGCTTTCGCCGCTGGATATACTCCGCGAGAGCTTCGTTGACGACAGCTTTTTTAGTTGCATGCTTGCCGACTATACGGGCCTCTTCCAGCAATTTGTCGTCGATAGCCAAGTTTGTAGCCATAGGAGCACCTCCGTTACACAATTGATTACACCTGGAGATGTGTAAAGTCAAGCCCCGCCCCTCCACCACGACAGCAAAGCTGTCTGCCCCTTGCCGTAACAATCTTTCGAAATAACGTATACTTCTTGCCCTCCACGGTGCCGGCTGATATCTTACATGACTTATAAAGCTGTACCACTACCGACAGAAGGTGACGAAATGTTCGAAGTCCTAAGCAATGAGATCCTTGCTGAGAACCTCCACAAGATGGTGATCTCGGCGCCACGCATCGCGCGCGCCCGGAAGGCCGGCCAATTCGTAATGGTCAGGCTGGCACAGGGCGAAGAGCGCATCCCGCTGACCATCGGCGACGCCGACGCTGCTGCCGGCACCATCACCCTATTCATCCAGGCCATCGGCGCCTCGACCCGCAAGATCGTCGAGACCCCGGTCGGCGGGTTCATCAGGGACGTCGCCGGCCCCCTCGGCAAGGAGACCCACATCACCAACTGGGGACGGGTCGCCTGCGTCGGCGGCGGGGTCGGAACTGCCGTGCTCTTCCCGCTGGTAAAGGCCCTTTCCGAGGCGGGAAACCAGATCACCACCATCATCGGCGGCCGCTCCAGCCGCTACATCATCCTGGCTGACGAGCTGACGCCGCTCTCCGAGTCTTTCCTGGTCACCACGGAAGACGGCAGCCTCGGGACCAGGGGTTTCGTCACCTCGCCCCTCGGCGAGATGCTGGCCGACCCGGAGCGCGCACCGCGGGCGGTTTTCGCGGTTGGCCCGGTACCGATGATGAAGGCTGTGGCCGAGATGACCCGCAAGTACGGGATCGAAACCATCGTCAGCCTCAATCCCATCATGATCGACGGCACCGGCATGTGCGGCGGCTGCAGGGTCCGCATCGGTAACGAGACCAAGTTCGCCTGCGTCGACGGCCCCGAATTCGACGCCCACCTGGTCGATTTCGACGGGCTGACCGACCGCCTTACCAGCTATCGGAAGGAAGAAGCAGCGAGACATGCGGCAACGGAGTGCAAGTTAGCAAAGGAGGTAGCGTCGTGAGCAACAAGCTTTCGCCCAAAGAGCGAATGGCCATAGAGAGAGTTCATATGCCGGAACTCCCGGCTGAGGTGAGAAGCAGGAACTTCGAAGAGGTCAACCAGGGCCTCAGCGAGGAGCAGGCGCTGAACGAAGCCCGCCGTTGCCTGCAGTGCAAGAACCGCGCATGTGTCGGGGGCTGCCCCGTCGGCGTCTCCATCCCCGAGTTCATCGATGCCCTTGCCTCTGTGGACCTACCCAAGGCCGCCCACATCCTCCGCGGCGACAACGCCCTTCCCGCCGTCTGCGGCAGGGTCTGTCCCCAGGAAACGCAGTGCGAGGCCCTTTGCGTCCGCGGCGTCAAGGGAGAAGCCGTCGCCATCGGATACCTCGAGCGCTACGTCGCCGACTGGGCGATGAACCATCCCGACCAGCTGCTGACCGGCGCCATTCCCACCCCCACCGGCAAGTCGGTCGCCGTGGTCGGCTGCGGCCCCGCCGGGCTCACCGCCGCAGGGGAACTGGCCCGCCAGGGGCACAAGGTCACCATCTTCGAGGCGCTGCACGACACCGGCGGCGTATTGCGCTACGGGATTCCGGAATTCCGGCTCCCGAAGGAGATCATCGACCGCGAGGTTTCCGTGCTGAGCAAGCTCGGCGTTTCCATCGAGTGCAACGTCATTATCGGCAAGACCCTCACCATTCCCGAACTTCGTGTCGAGTTCGACGCCGTCTTCATCGCCAACGGCGCCGGTCTTCCCACGATGCTTAACATCCCGGGGGAGAACCTGAAGGGCGTCTATGCGGCCAACGAATACCTCACCCGCGTCAACCTCATGGAAGCGGGACGTCGCGAGGATGCCTCGACTCCCATTATCAAGAGGAACGAGGTGGCGGTAATCGGCGGCGGCAACACCGCCATGGACTGTGTCAGGACCGCAAGAAGACTCGGCGCCGAACGGGCCATGATCGTCTACCGCCGCAGCGAAGCCGAAATGCCCGCCAGGGTTGAGGAGATCAAGCACGCCAAGGAGGAAGGGGTCGAATTCGTCATGCTGACCGCTCCTACCGAGATCCTCTCGACCGAGGACGGCTGGGTCGCCGGGCTGAAGTGCCAGCGCATGGAGCTGGGGCCGCCGGACCAGTCCGGGAGGCGCAGACCGCAAGCAATCGAAGGCTCCGACTTCGTGCTGCCGGCCGAGGTGGTGATCAATGCGGTCGGGACCAGCGCCAATCCGCTCCTCACCGCCACGGCACCCGACCTGACCCTCAACAAGTGGGGGAACGTGGTGGCCAGCGAGGAGGGGGCGACCAGCATCCCCGGAGTCTTCGCCGGAGGCGACATCGTAAGGGGTGGCGCCACGGTCATCCTGGCCATGGGCGACGGCAAGCGCGCAGCTGCCGCGATAAACGGGTACCTGAAGAAATAATTCCCGTTGCCGTCCGGGCCAAACCCAATCCCCCCTGTCCCCCCTTTGTCAAGGGGGGGACGCTTGGGGAAAGGATAAACTAATTAGCGCTAATCTTCCGCTACGAGATTGTCATCCCCGAATGCCCTTATCGGGGATCCAGATTTCACGTCGTTCGCTTCGGGAATGACAGTTTTAGAAGCTGGCGGAAGATTGCTAATCAGGATGGATAATGTTGAAGCGGATGGCGCGACGTTAAAAAATGGCCAGATAGAAGGGAGAAAGAGGAGGGCTGAGAGGCTCTCCTCTTTTTTGCTTTGGGGAGTTCAACATCAGGCAAATCCCCCCTGTCCC